>CAYHVU010000122.1:0-1550 GCA_964360075.1 uncultured Methanosarcinales archaeon | reverse complement strand
GACCAGACAGACATCGCATGGTATCTGGCTTACAATCTTCCGCTCAAGCAAGCCATAAACTCATACGGCAAAATGACACCTCTCGCGGGAGCGTATGAAGGCAAAAACATCCACGACACGCGTAAAGCGATCATTGCTGATTTGAAAACTGCCGGCCTGCTCGCGGGACAAAAGCCGATAAGTCACGCAGTCAAGGTGCATGAACGGTGCCAGACAGAAATTGAGATTGTCAACAGCAAGCAATGGTTCATCAAATACCTTGATTTGCGCGAAGACATGCTGCAGTGGGGCGCAGAAGTCACGTGGCATCCTGCATTCATGAAGCACAGATTGGACAACTGGATCAAAGGACTCCAATGGGATTGGCTCATCTCGCGGCAACGCTTTTTCGGCGTGCCATTCCCGATGTGGTATTGCTCCAAATGCCACCACGAAATTCTCGCTGATGAAAAGAAATTGCCTGTTGACCCACTCAAGGACAAAGCGCCAGTAAGCGCGTGCCCGAAATGCAAATCTACCGAGATTGCGCCTGAAAAAGACGTGCTCGACACATGGTTCACGAGCAGCATGACTCCACAAATTGCCGTGCAGATGCTGCCCGCAAGCGTGCAAAAACGCGCGTTCCCGATGTCCATACGACCACAAGCACACGAAATCATCTCGTTCTGGCTCTTCAATTCGCTCGTCAAGAGCAGACTCCATTACGGCGTGAATCCGTGGAAAGAAGCGCTCATTTCAGGACTAGTCATGGATCCTTTGGGCGAAAAAATGAGCAAGAGCAAAGGCAACACAATCGAACCAAGCGTGCTGCTCGAGAAATTCTCAGGCGATGCGCTAAGATTTTGGGCGGGCAGCGCAAAACTCGGTGAAGACGTCGCATTCCAAGAAAAAGAGCTTATCACAGGAAAGAAATTTGTGACAAAACTCTGGAATGCGGTAAAATTCCTTTCAGTGCATCTCGAACAATTCCATCCTGAGAAAGCAAATAAAGCAAACGCGCCTATTGATCTCTGGATTCTGGACAAGCTCGCCAAATGCATCGAGGAATCTACTAGCGCGATGGAATCATACGCGTACTCTCAAGCACGCGCGGGCCTGATGCAGTTCTTCTGGCACGACTTCTGCGATAACTATCTCGAGTTGTGCAAGAGCAGACTCTACGAGCCAAAGAATGCTGAAGACAAGGCCTCGGCACAAGTCACGCTGCACACTTGCCTCTGGGCTTTTCTGCGCTTGATGTCGCCGTTCACACCGTTCATCACCGAAGAGCTCTTTCACCAGCAGTTCAAACGCTGGCACAAGTTGGAGAGCATACATCACGCTGACTGGCCTGCGACACTGCAACGTAACCCAACTGCCGAACATCTCGGCGACTTGATTGTGGAAGCGTTGACGCAGATTCGCAAAGTCAAGTCAGAACAAAAACTATCTATGAAGACGCCGATCAAGAAACTTGTCATCACTGCCACCTTTCCAGCGAACGCAGAACACGCCATCAATGATTTGAAATCTACTGTAAACAGAGCCGGAATTTGTAAAAGTGATGGTCA
>CAYHVU010000121.1:0-1693 GCA_964360075.1 uncultured Methanosarcinales archaeon | reverse complement strand
CAGGCTACGGAAGCAGAGAGCCGTACATGCGCATGCTTCTCACGACACGCGAATTCGCCGAAAGAAGCTTTTCGCTCACGTGTCCGCTCTTGATTCTGTCGCAAGTCGGCGACGGATTCACTGAGCACCCTGAAGTCGAAATGGTGACAATGAAAGTGCAGTTCGGCGAACAGGAATCGCTTGCGACGAGCATTGACAACAAGGTGGAGAAGGCAGGCGATGAAGCGATGAAGCTCAGCGGCATCCTTGAAACGCTCAAGAAAGTGATTAACATCGCGGAAAAGGTCTGCATGGTGCGGATGCTGCTGTGGGATGTTGTTGCTGCCTTAGAGCTCGTCCTTGGTGTGCTCGGTCTTGCTGCGGCCGTTGCCAAAGGTGCGTCTGGTGGTGATTCGGTTGACCTGATTCGTCAGGCAACGTGCGGTGCCAAGGAATTGTTCCAGAAAGCACTGGGCGGAGTCGGAGAAGCCGTAGGTGGTATTGACACATATATCCTCGAACCGTTCTGTGATGTCGTGAATTGCCAGTTTTCCGAAGTGTTCACCGGAGGAAAGGATTCCAGCACGACAAAGTACACGAGCATGATTAACGACGCCATCGACCCCAAGAACAGCATCGTGTGGGCCATGGCAACACTGTGCGTGCCGGGCATCGTGCATAACGTCGATAAATACAGGCAAATCCAGTGCAGATATGCCATCTGTCTCAAGCAAGACGTTGCGCAAGATGGCATTCCCATCAGGACGTGCGAAGACGAGAAAGCATACTTGACTTGCCTGCTCATCTGGCAGCAAATATTCAGCACGATTCCGTATTCAAAGATTGTCACGCAGTACGTGAACGCCATCAAGGACATCGCTTCGAATCCGTTTGCGCTGCTCGCAACCCTCACTGGCGCGTTGTGCAGCGACTTCTGCGAAGAGAAGGATACCGGCATCATCTACACTTTCTGCTCTCTTGCAGGTGTCGTCAATGTCGTCGGCAAAGTCATCGGTGACTTCCAAGCCATCGCAGAGCCAGGCTACTGGAAGGTCGGCCAAGGCCCGTGCAATGAATTGGAGGACTTGCTGTGAAGAAAATTATCGCGCTGCTCATGGCAATGCTACTTATGACAATTCCTGTTGCGTTTGCAGGCACTGTCGCAAAATCATCTGCAACTGTAACAAAAGGCGAGCCGCCGAAAACGGCCACAACTGCCCCGACAGAGGTTTCAAAATTGTATTATGATACGAATGATGCGAAACAGTGGATTGCCATCACAGATACGCCTAAGAATATTGAGTCATATATTCAGAGCCAAGGTTTGGGTTCATCGTGGAAACCAGTTCAGTTCAGCGCAACCGGTGTTGAGCTTAGCCTCAAATACGAAAATGCGTACTATGCTCCTGGGCTTGGATACTTGGTAACAAATGCGAAAAACGTCGACATCAGCATTCGCAAAGAAGGTCTGTTCGTCAATGGCGTCAAATCGGCTGATGTATACGCACTCGGAGATGATAACGTACTCCGTTACCGCGGCAAGGCAGTCACGTCATCCAAGGTCAATCCTACTTGGCTTGAATATGGTAGTGGAGATTCGCTCACGGTTCTTGAGCCGGTTGCCGGCGGAGTGATTGAGCACCGTTCCGACAATTCGCGCACGGTCGTGTATGAATCCGGAGGCAGGCTGAAGCGCGTCTATCTTGACGAAAAA
>CAYHVU010000120.1:0-1754 GCA_964360075.1 uncultured Methanosarcinales archaeon | reverse complement strand
TCCGAGCATCCGATGACGGCTCAATTCATGGACGAAACCTTCGAAGCAAAAGACTTGCCAAAGAAAATGTTCGCGATCTCACCCTGCTATCGCAAAGAAGCCGGCGCTCACGGCAAAGACCAGAAAGGCATCTTCCGCGTGCACCAGTTCACCAAGATAGAACAAGTGATTGTCTGCAAACCCGAACAAAGCTGGCAATTACACGAAGAATTGCTCAAGAACGCAATTGAGTTCTGGCAAACATTAGGCATGTCATTCCGAGAATTACTCTTGTGTTCCGGAGACCAAGGCACGGTCATGGCCAAAACGTATGATTTGGAAGTCTGGATGCCGGTGCAGAAAACGTACAGAGAAGTTGTGTCTTGCTCCAACGCAACCGACTACCAAGCGCGCTCGTTGAACATCCGCTACCATGACCGAGGAGAACGCGGATTCGTGCACACGCTTAATTCAACGCTTCTTACTGATACTCGACCTTTAGTCGCAATCATCGAAAACAACCAAGACGAAAAAGGCAACATCCACATTCCGGAACCGTTGCAGAAATACTGTGGCTTCAAGGTGATTGAGGCAACCTAGTGGCAAAAATCCCTGCGCTAGTCTATTTACTCGTTGGCGCACTTGTTTCGTATGTTTCTCTCCGCATCGGCGCAAACTTCACATTCTTCTTTTACGTTGGATTGGTGTTCATCGGCGTTGGGTTGGCGAAACTGTTGATTGGGTTTGTGCTTCGCAAGAAGGAAACGAAGAACGAGAAGAAAGTTGAGCAAAAGAGCGAGAAACAAACGCCACACATCCGCTACTGTCCCCGATGCCGTTCTGCGTGCAGAATGTTCGACTATTTCTGCTGGCGATGCGGGACGAGACTGCGTTAGCGTCGTGAACCAGCCTAATACACCCCATAAAACTTTATATAATCTCCAGCGCGTCGTGAAGCAGATGGGGCTATTCAGCGGGAAAGGGGGAGAGAGCCTGATTGCGAACGAAGACGCGCTCGGGCTGGAATTCGTGCCTAAATTACTGCCCTATCGAGAACTTCAGCAAAAGCGGGCAGCAGGATGCATCCGGCCACTCATGGAAGGCCGCGTTGGCCGGAATGCGCTCGTGCACGGACCGCCAGGAGTCGGCAAGACCGCAGCACTGCGCTGGGTGTTGCGGGAATTAGAAGAGACTTCTGAAGACCTCTACATCGTGTACATCAATTGCTGGCAAAAGAACACCACGTTCAAGATTTTCGAAGAAATCTGCCAACAAATCGGGTACAAGTTCACGCAAAACAAAAGAACCGAAGAACTTTTCGACGTCATCAAGCAGTACGTGAACAAGAAATCGGCAGTGTTCGTGTTCGACGAAATCGACAAAGTAGATGACCACGATTTCTTGTATTCCATCTTGGAAGAACTGTACAAGAAAAGCGTATTTTTGATTACCAACTACAAAGAATGGCTTGAGGATATTGACGAAAGAGTAAGGTCAAGACTCACTCCTGAAATCATCGAATTCGCGTCCTACTCTGCCGAAGAAACGTTCGGCATCCTGAAACAAAGAGCGAGCGTGGCGCTCGTGCCGGGCTCTACATCCGACGATATCATCCGACAATTGGCGCAGCACTCTCACGACCAAAAAGACATTCGCTTGGGAATGTATTTGCTGAAAGAAGCAGCGTACGCCGCCGAATACGCGAACGCGAAGAAAATGACTTCCGAGCACGCAAAGACAGCTGTTGCAAAGGCCAAAGAATTCATGATACAAAA
>CAYHVU010000119.1:0-1773 GCA_964360075.1 uncultured Methanosarcinales archaeon | reverse complement strand
CATGCTCTTCCTCGTCATACTTTTCGCGACGATGGCCAGCAGAAAGCACGGCTTCACGTGGGAAGAAGGCATCGCGCTCGTGCTGTTCTACGTCCTATTCTTGATTGTCGAACTTAATGTCAAGGAGTTCTTTGCATGATTGTGGATTTGCACCTGCACGGCAAATACGCGAAAGCCACGTCAAAGGATTCGACGATTCCGATGCTCGAGAAATACGGAAAAATAAAAGGCATAGATATCTTGGGCACGGGAGACGCACAGCATCCGCAATGGAACGCGCACCTGAAAGAATCATTGACTGAAATTTCAGGCACGGGAATCTACCAATCGAAAGGCGGACAAAAGTTCATGCTCACGACTGAAATCTCTTTCGCGTACACGCAAGGCGGCAAAGGAAGACGCATCCATCTTGTTGTGCTCGCGCCTTCTCTTGCGGTCGTCGACCAAATTGCGGAAGCGCTATTGAAAAAAGGCAGAATCGATTATGATGGACGCCCGATTTTCGGCATGAACTGCATTGAATTCGTTGACATGATGCGTTCCATCAGTCACGAGATTGAAGTCATTCCTGCTCACGCGTGGACGCCGTGGTTCGGCGTGTTCGGCTCGAAATCAGGATTTGATTCGCTGCAAGAATGTTTTCAGGACAGGACGAAGCATATTCACGCGATTGAGACGGGCATGAGCTCGGATCCTTCGATGAATTGGAGACTTTCTCAACTTGATGGCGTGCAACTCGTTTCTTTTTCAGACAGCCATTCTCATTGGCCGTGGCGTTTGGGTAGAGAGGCAACCATCATCGATGGCAAAGAAACCTACAAAGACGTCATCAACGCAATCAGGACGGGAAATAGCTTGATCGGCACAATCGAGACTGATCCGGGCTACGGCATCTACCATTTTGACGGCCATCGCGATTGCAATATTTCGTATTCTCCGGAAGAATCCAAGAAAAGAAAAGGAATTTGCGAAAAGTGCGGAAAGCCAGTGACTGTTGGCGTTGCCGCAAGAATTGAAGAGCTCGCGGACAGACCCGAAGGATTCAAACACAAAAACGCGAAACCGCACCAGAACTTGATTCCTCTTTCTGAACTCATCTGCGGCGTGCTTGGCGTTGGACTTGCGACAAAGAAAACTTGGGCAGCCTACAACTCACTTTTGCCACATTTTCCGAACGAATTCTTTATTTTGCGTGACGCAACACAAGAACAGTTGGCAAAAGTCACCACTCCAGAAATCGTCGACATCATCCTCAAGAATAGACGTCAAGAAATCAAGGTCAAGCCAGGCTACGATGGCGCGTACGGAATTCCACTAATCGGAAAAAGAATCCCAAAAATAGAACAAGAAAACCATTCTGGAATTCAGGAAGCGAAGAATATCACTTCGAACTTGTCGAAGTGGGTGTGAAATCGCGGATTATGATGAAATCCTTGATTTCCTCTGGCTTTGCCCTGCGCGAAAATGATGCGCTCGTAGTGCGCATAGTCCTCTCAAAGTTCTTCAGCACGACAAAATCGTTCAACGAGAGCTTTGGCGTGCCATCTGCGAGCAAGCACACAGTGCCCTGCGTCGCCGTGCGGATGAGATAATCATTGTGCGGCGGTTGAGGCAGCTTGATGACATACCCCACTGGAACTGGAACGTATTCTCGTTTCATGAATGGCGCGTCGTAAGACTTCATATGTTGCGGTGCAATGGCTCCCTTTAAATGGTTTTCGGCACGGAAAGCTTTTTAAACCTCCCCTATAATTTACTCATAACGAGAGAAAG
>CAYHVU010000118.1:0-1818 GCA_964360075.1 uncultured Methanosarcinales archaeon | reverse complement strand
TCTAAAAATCGAAAAGCCATAGGTTGTTTCTCGAGGATTGATTTATAAGCTTTTGCGCGACGAGAGGAGTTTGTTCACATGCATTAAGATATCAGTAAAAACCGAATCCCTGCTGCGTGCCCCATCAACAATTACGATATTCTCCTTCAGTTTCTCTTTGAGCGCGAGGTAATTCTCGCGTGCGCGCAAGAGGAGTTGTTCGTTGTGAAATGCGTGCGCGTCTGCTTCGCGTCCAAGAAGCATGCGTCGTGTTGCTTCAGGGGCGGGAATGTCAATAATGAGTGTTAAGTCAGGCACGAGCAGTCCTGCGTGGGCAGTATTGATTTCTTCAAAGGTGAGTCCTTGTGCCATCTGATACGCATATGTTGAGTATTTGTACCGGTCGCAAAGCACAGTGACTCCTTTTTTGAGCGCAGATTCAATAATTTTGCAGTGTTCCGTTCTATCCTTGACAAAGAGCGTAAGTGCTTGTTTGCCTTGAGAGAGTGGATCGAGCTGAGAAAGAAATTTCTTGAGCCAGTCGCGCTGAAATGGCTCGCGTGTCAATAATAAATGATTGTTTTTGTCAGCATCATACAGTGCGGAAGCAAGGCGTGTAACAACAGTTCCTTTGCCGCAAGCATCGATTCCTTCGAGGGCGATGAAGAGTCCGCGTTTCATAGAGGCTCAAGAACAAAGGGAGTTATTATGTTTTGTGCCTATTCAGACATGCCGAATTGCCGTTGATTTGGGTGGTTTTTCACACGTAGGGCAGTATTTGACGTATTCGGTTGTGACGTCCACGCCAGCACACGGTCCTGGTCCATCGTTTGCCCAGTTGTTCACAGTTACAGGAACCATCTCAATTAGTGTTTCACATCCATAGCATCGGGCAAGCGCGTCTGCAGGCTGTTTGGGTTGTAAGTAAACGTGTGGACTTCCCTTTTTGTTAGAATACCAGCCGTTGGTATCTTCGACAAACTGCCAAGCAGGTCCTAGATTTTTGGCGTTTTTCCAATCAAGTTTTCCGCCGAATTGTTGTGCAAGTTTTTCGAGTGCGGGAAGTTTTGTCATAGGAGAAAACATTCACATGCTGTTTTAAAGCATTTCGCGTAGAAAATATCGTTGTTCTAATCAGTATTTTCCAAGTAAGTCAGCTGCTGCTGCGCCTACTGCTGCGGGGAAGCTGATGGCAATAACAAGTTTGAACGTGAGCCAGGGCGTTCCAACCAGTTCCGGTATTCCGTAGACGGAGAGGAGGAGGAAGCTGGTGAAGAGTGCGATCAAGTAGTATGCGGTGATTCGTTTGAGCCAGAATTGTCCGAGTTGTCGTTGGTGTTGGTTGGTAACGCGGGAGTAGCCGACGAAGTAGATTTCGGCGGACAAGATCGCCCAAGTTGCAAGGGTGATGAGGGCGAGGTGTAAGTTGCTGAGATTGATTCCGACGTCGATGAGGAGTCCTTTGAGGACGAAGGTGAATCCGAAGAAGAGTGCACCAAAAAATGCAGAGATGACTCGGCGCATGCCAAAATGTCCTGGTACTTTTTCAACGAGTCGTTCGCGGAGTATTTGTGTGTCGCGTGCGATTTTGTCGAGTTTGTTCATGGCTTAGTAGAACTCGATTTGGGGGAGTGATGATGGGTCGGTGAGTTCTTCTCGTGGTGCGGGTGCGCCAAGTGCGGGCTGGCTCGCAGACGCGGGAGCTGGTGTTTGGTCAAATAAGCTCATGAGGCTGCTGACATCGGTGCTTGGGAGCGGGCTCTCAGAAAGATTTGTCGTATGCACATCATCACCAACAATCATTTTAAGCAACTGAATGACTTTTTTGAGGTCGTCTTT
>CAYHVU010000117.1:0-1839 GCA_964360075.1 uncultured Methanosarcinales archaeon | reverse complement strand
TTTCTGAGCACATTCGAAAATTCCCTGAATTTCCGATGGATTGCGCACGGCTTTTGGCAAAGCCGATCGGCTCAAACCCAAAGGTGTTGGGATTGAGCTTGCCATCATTCGCATCATGTCGGGATGAAAGCGTAATGGGTTAATAAAGGTAGTTCGACTTTTCGGTAATTGTGAGCTTTGCCAATATTATTTTTCTATATGGAATATAATTATGGTTTTTCAATGATTTTGGTCATTTCTTGGATGAAATTCTTGGCTCGTTCCAAGCTTAATAGCGCAACATGCTCTTTTGCGGTTTTGGTGATGTCGTATTGGAATTCTCCGCGCCGTTCTCGCTGATGCCCGAACGTTGCGATGAGCTCTTTGGCTTTGACTTGGAATTCTTTCATAAGTTCTTCCTCGCCAATGTTCATCAATCCGAGAACTTCGCTCTTGGTCGTCTTGTAGTCCTCTAACAAAGATTTGGCTAACCGGTTGTTTTTGATAAAATAAACCAATAGAACGTCTTGGGTTATTTTGTGAGCGATCTTTTCACCGACTTTCAGCCCGAGTTTTGCCATTGCCGCGTTGGCAATGTAAAACATGCTGTAGTATGAAGTGACAATCACCCACAGGAGGCATTCGAAGTCTTCGGGAAAACCAGCGCTCTTTTTCGTTTCAGCGTCCGTCGATAATTTCAGCAAATAACTGGAAAGTTGCAAGGACATTTTGGAGTTATTCACGTAGAACTTGACGAACTGCGCGTGCGCCGGATTTTTCTTCAGTAATTCATCTTCAAAATAACGTTTGAGGTTCTGTTCCGCCTCACGAATATCTTTGTCCGCGATCATATTGTCTGACGCACCCCGTGATAAAACGCCTCAACACCAGCAATGATTACGTGATTCTTAAAAGCTTCGATGACAACATTCACTTTCTTTTCAGACAAGCTTTGAATGAACTCTTTTTCGTCTAAAACGATGGATTGCACTTTCCGTTTCAGCAGCAACGCTTCTGCATTGATGATTCTGACAAGTTCTTCGCCCGCATCTCTCGAAGGAACAATGATGAGAATGTCAAGGTCTGAAGTCTTTGTTTCAGCGCCTTTCGCAAAACTGCCAAACACGACCAAACTGTAAAAAGGCGTTTTTGTCTTTTCCGCAACATTCTGGAAAAAGGATTTTAGCTCTCCATGTTTGTCAAGAAAGCCTTTAGAACGCAGCAGCTCAACGTAATACAGTGCAGTCACGTCACCTTTGAAGTTCAGCGAGCACAAGTCAACGTTAGCCTGGCGCTTCTTCGCAAGAATGTTCTTTTGAACAAGCTTTTGAACGGTCGCATGCGTGCGTTTATAATCGATTTTTGCTTTTCTTGCAATCTCCCGAATAGCAAACTGTTCAGGGATATTCTCTAACAAAAAGCGTATAACGCGGATTTCCAGCCCAGTGATTGGTGTCTTAAAAGCCATCAACTGATGTCTTATGTGCCATCATTTATAAGGTTTTCGGTTCCGAAGCCCAGATGCCTAAGTGAATAATGCTATGCAGTCAAGTACATAATCTGAAGCGTGACGTCCTCCCCGCCCTAAAGGGTTGCTCGCTGTGGCTCGCAACTCCTCGCTTCGCTCGGAGCGGGGCTTCCGTTGAAGTCGGCTAGTTTTCGTTGATTCAAGTATTGTCATTTTGTTGCTCCGGCGAGCAAAGCTCACGCTAACTCTGGAAGGTTAGTGCGTGGCGCAAATGTTTTCGCTCGCCACGCATTTTATATTTCACAACAAGAAAAAGCTTACTGAGCCATTCATCTCACGCAGTAAACTGCGGAGATTTCTGGCTCACGAGGTTAAAACATCCCAAACGACGG
>CAYHVU010000116.1:0-1870 GCA_964360075.1 uncultured Methanosarcinales archaeon | reverse complement strand
GGATGACGGCGCAGAAGATGATGCGGACAAAGCTGACGACGACACAACTGAAGATGCCGACGATGACGCAGAAGAGGATGCGGATGAAGCGGACGAAACGACTGAGACAACCAGCACAGACATCGAAGTCACGGCTGAAGTTGAAGTCACAGTGTAAGCTTTATAAAGCAGAACCACTGGAGCAACAACAATGAAATGGCTCATCGTAAGTGTCCTCATCGCGCTCGTCGTGCTTGCGGGCTGTGGGAAGAAGGCTGTAGAAGCCGCTCCTGTAGCAACTCCTTCAACGGAATCGCAAGTGTCGGGCTTTGAGAAGGACATCGCAGACGTCGACAGCCTCGACAAGGACCTTGATACTAGCGAACTTGATTCGTTGGACCAAGACCTGGCAACAGTATAACTCTTTTTTATTTTTTTATAATTTTCTAGCAATCAATTAATAGCAGTTGCTGTTTTACTATGGTATGATTGTGTTGGATGGGTCGCACGGCGGGCAGATACTTCGCACTGCATTGGCGTTGTCTGCGATATCTTGCGTTCCTTTTCGTATTGAGAACATTCGTGCTGGCCGAGATAATCCTGGATTGAAAGCGCAGCACTTGACTGCGATTAAGGCCGTGCAGAAGCTGTGTTCGGCTGTCGTAGAGGGCGCTGAACTTGGGTCTGCGTCTCTTACGTTCTATCCGAAATTGCTGAAAGGTGGAAATATTGAGTTGGATGTCGGCACTGCAGGGAGTGTGACGCTTGTGTTGCAGGCGGCAATTCTTCCCGCGCTTTTTGGATTGCGGCAGACTAGATTCTTGATTACGGGAGGGACTGACGTTCCCTTTTCTCCACCGATTGACTATTTCACTGAAGTGTTCGTGCCGCACATCCGGATGTGGTGTGAACAAGTGAGCGTGCGCGTGCTGAAGCGCGGCTACTTTCCCGTCGGCCAAGGTATGGTTGAAGTCATCGTGAAGCCGAAAGTGTACCGCGACGATTACGCGACGTTTGAACAATTTTTGGATGCTTTGCGTGCTAGCGTGCCTGCGATTGAGAATATGCAGTTAGGGCATCCTGTGCTGATTAATGGAGTCTCTCACGCGTCGCTCGAAGGCGTGGCCGAACGCCAAGCGCATGCTGCGCAACAGACTTTGGTGAAACGGGGAGACGTGCATATTCGTGCTGAAAATGTCAAGTCAGCCTCTCCAGGTTCAGGAATCACGTTGTGGGCATTGTATTCGTTGACGCCGGACGAATTGGAGATTTCTCGCCCGATTCGTCTTGGCGCGAGCGCGTTGGTCGAGAAGAGTATTGCGGCAGAAGTCGTTGGTAAGAAAGCCGCGCTTGAGCTTCTTGATTTGATTGATGCTGGCGCGCCTGTTGACGTACATTTGGCAGACCAGTTGGTGCCGCTCTTGGGCTTGCGCGGTGGACAGTATCGAACGTCATTGATTTCAGAACACACGAAGACGAATATTGCCGTCGTGAATCAGTTCGTTCCGGAAGTGAAGGCGGAAGGGATGGTTGTTAAGAAATCGCAGCTAACTTAAGGCTCGTCTTCAAATCAAGAATTTCGTAGCCTAATGTCCGCTTGGCTTCGCCGTCTCTCAAGGAAGCGTGAATGTGTTGTAGTTTCTGCACGATGACTTGTGCAGTGTTGAGCTCGTGGCTCGCCAAAGCGTCGTGCGCCTGGTTGAGCAAGTGCGGGATTTCTGCAGGTCTTGCCGCCGCGATGCCGGGCTCGGTGTGGTCCTGTACGCGAGCTGGCGGCTCGTAAAAGTGTTCTTCTGCTTCCTCAACGTGTTCGGGAGCTTCATATGCTGGTTGGCGCTGCACTGGCGTGAAGCGGTGAGGTATAGGATGTTTTTCTTTTTTTGGCTCGGCG
>CAYHVU010000115.1:0-1889 GCA_964360075.1 uncultured Methanosarcinales archaeon | reverse complement strand
GCAGCAGCGCGCCCATGCGCTGCGCGGGGCAGAACAACCCGCCCATGCAACGATGCGCCGCCTCGCCCTCCTCGCGCACAACTTCGCTGTCGCACTCCGAACAGCGCTTTGGCATATGCCATTTCTTCGTGCCGCGGGGACGCTTCTCGGGTATTGAACAGACAACCTCGGGGATCACATCGCCAGCGCGTCGTACGAGCACTGTATCCCCGATGCGAACATCTTTGAGGCGCACCTGATCTTCATTGTTCAATGTGGCATGCGTAATGGTCACACCACCTATCTGTACAGGCACCAGAACGGCAACTGGTGTGACAACACCTGAACGACCAATCTGAACGACAATGTCCTCAACAACAGTCGTTTCCTCGCGTGGCGGGAACTTGTGAGCGATCGCCCAGCGCGGCTCGCGTGTTCGTGGAGATAAACGGTCGCGTGCGTCAAGATCGTCAACCTTGTAGACAACTCCGTCAATCTCAAAAGGCAATGAACTGCGGATATCAAGAAGCTGACTATAGTATTGCAAACATTCATCGATACATTTTGCAACATGAAAATACTCACTTACTAAAAAACCCCAGCCCTTGAAATGATCGGCGACCTCAGAGTAATGTTTCGCAACCGGTTCCGAGATCTCACCCAACCCCCAAGGGAAAAACGCGAGCGGACGTGCGGCAGTGATCTTCGGATCCTTCTGACGTAGCGTCCCGGCCGCGGCGTTTCGAGGATTAGCAAATATCTTTTCGCCTTGCTTTGCCTGCTCAGCATTGAGCAAGTCAAAATCACTTATCGGAATTACCACTTCCCCACGCACTTCGACGACATCAGGCCAAAGATTACCTCGCAGACGCAACGGCACTGTCTTGATGGTACGCACATTTCCGGTGACATCTTCCCCTGCAAAACCATCACCTCGTGTGCCAGCCTGCACAAGCACGCCACCTTCATAACGGAGACTGACTGATGTTCCATCGTATTTTGGCTCGACGGTATAGGCCAGATAGCCACTCCCAAGACGCTTGCGCATATCCTTATCCCAGCGACGAACCTCATCCTCGTTCATCGCGTTACCCATCGACATCATTTGTACAGAGTGCAGCACCTTGCCGAATTCCTTCGAGGGGGGCGCGCCGATCCGCTGGGTCGGGGAGTCGAGCGTGATCAGCGCGGGATGTTGTAGCTCAAGCGTCTGCAGCTCGCGCAGCAGCTTGTCATATTGCGCATCGGAAATGGCCGGCGCATCAAGGACATAATAGCGGTAGTTGTGATCGTTGATCTCCGAGCGGAGTTCATCGATGCGTTTTCTTATTTTTGTGATTTCGCTCATGAAGGGGATGGACGTCAAACTCGTTGTTTCACTGCAAGACCCAACTATCGTCGCTCTCGAGCGTCAGGAAAAAATTAGTCTGCCAGTCGTGCAAGTTCACGAAAATCTGTCTCACGTAATATTCGAATTGCCTGGCCCTTCGATATCAGTTCTTCCGCTTTGCGATGTTTTGAACTTTTCTCATGGCCGACCAATTTCTTAACGTCCTGATCGCCCACCACCAATATCGTTGTCTTCTTCGTAACTCCTGGTTCGACATGGCACCCAATTCGGGCAGCCATGTCGGCCGCTTCTCTCCTCGGAATCTCAAGGGCGCCTGTAAAAACTAGCGCCTCACCGTACAATGGCCCTTCCGGATTCCCATCGCGTTTTATCGCATACCCGGCAAATGTATCTGACGTGTCTATCGGTTGCGTGACACGTTTAAGCCAACTGTCAATATCAAGACCGGTTTTACCAATCGCAGCATTGAGTATGCAGGCCGCCGCTTTAGCATCCTCCAAGGCGTCATGAGGGGTGAAGTCGTAGCCCAAGAACGCACAGACGTTACCAAGTCCATAGC
>CAYHVU010000114.1:0-1910 GCA_964360075.1 uncultured Methanosarcinales archaeon | reverse complement strand
CTTTTTTCTTATTTCGCCAGCTTCCACAGCACGCCAAACTGTTTCCGATACGTGTTTGCCACATCAAGATTCTGAATGATGACCAAGTGCAACGGCGTGCCCAAGATGAACAATGCGACGTTGTCGCCGTAGATGATCTGCGCCGTGTTGCCGATGATTGAGGGATCAAGTTCGCGGTATTGCAGACGAGCGTGCTGCTGCATCTTCGCGCCCCTCTTGACGATGATTTTCTCACGGATGTTGCGTTCAGAGAGAATCGTCAAGTACTGTCGGATGTAGATGGGTTCGATGCGTTCGAGCAACGCCTCGTCGACGCCGATGATGAGCACTTCATCGTTCTTTTTTGTCGAGGAAATGATGTCCTTCAACAGCGTGCGGTAGACGCGTTCGCCCTCGTGCAGCTCGACAAGCGTGTCTTGTTCAGCGATGGATGCCAATTTCTTGAGGCTGGGCACGATGTGCTCGATGGTTTCCAGTTTCAGGCGCAATAATTCAACAAGATTCTCCGGATTTGTGGCCTGATAATGCTGTTTGTTGTTGATCAGAATGGTGTTCACGATGCCGCGCTCGGCCAAACGGTCAAGCGCGTCGTAGACATAGCCGCGGTGCAGACCTAATTTCTCGGCAATCAAGGACGGATTTGCCGCGCCCGTCTGGAGCAACGTCAGGTAAATCCGCGCCTCGTTGCCCGTGAGCCCCAATTCCTTGAGTTCCTGCTCAAACATGGAAAGGAAAGAACGCTTTACGCTTTATAAATCTGTCGTATGTTAAAGGGCGACAACATTTTAAATAGCCAGTTTCCAACGATATTTCGAGAGGTGTTGATGAAGTACAGGGGCGAACACTATGCAAAACTACAAAGGATTCACCGTCGGAAACGTCATCGGCTCAGGCGGGTTCTCGGACGTCTACGAATTGAACGGCGCAGAAGGCTGCAGGCCTCTGGCGCTCAAGGTGTACCGCACGGAGAGAGCGTTTGCCGAGAAGGCCGAGAAGGAAGTCGAAGCGCTGACAAAGCTCTCGCACCCGAACATCATCGACATAGTCGACTACGAGCTCGGCCAACAACCGAAGCTCGTGATGGAACGCGCCGACCACAGCTTGCGCACCGAAATCAATGGTCATCGCACGCTCGAGCACGCGTTGCGACGTACGGAACAGATCCTCAGCGGCATTGGCTATGCGCACAAGCAAGGAGTCGTGCACAAGGACCTGAAGCCCGAGAACATCCTCATCAAGGATGGTGTCGTGAAGTTGACTGACTTCAACCTGAGCAAAACGCTTGAGCAGCGCGTTGATAACGACCTTGCACTATCCAACGCCGCATCAAAGAGCATGATTGGAGGCTCCTTTGGCTACACTGCACCCGAAGGCGCCAAGGATTGCCGCAGCGACATCTATTCTGTCGGCGCTATCCTCTACGAACTTGTTACGGGTCAGGCGCCGGGCGGCAGGTTCCCTGCCACGAGCAAAGTGGCAGGCACGCCGAAGTGGCTTGACGCAGTCATCGACAAGGCGCTCGCGCAGGACCCGAGCGACCGTTATGGCTCTGCCGACGAGATGTTGAAGGACATCGAGCAGAAGCAGGCATCCGAGCGCTACTGGGCGCGCGTCAAGCATTCGCTTAAGAACGCAGCACGCTTTCTCGGCAAGGGAACGCTCGGTGCGCTCAAGTGGACGGTCGGTATGCCGCTCAAGTACACCATCGGGC
The DNA here is from genome assembly GCA_964360075.1 of uncultured Methanosarcinales archaeon. Taxonomy (GTDB): domain Archaea; phylum Nanobdellota; class Nanobdellia; order Woesearchaeales; family ARS49; genus DSQK01. The sequence continues at coordinate 199 of CAYHVU010000114.1, read as the reverse complement.
TGCCTGTTGTGCTCGCCGGAGTGTTTTGGGATGGCGACGATCGCATCGTTCCTGCAGCCATCGCCTATTTCGGCATTGGCCTTTCAAGCTTGATTGGCTACAACATCCACGTGGACAACGCATTCGCGAAAGAGCTTGCGGCGCACCCGCCATCAGGCACAATTATGCTGTACGAACGCGCCGGGAAGCGTCAGGACGG
>CAYHVU010000113.1:0-1935 GCA_964360075.1 uncultured Methanosarcinales archaeon | reverse complement strand
CCACCGTGCCACGAGAATCTCGGACGCACGCGCATCGGATACATGCGTTCGTTGACGTCATCCAACGCGATGGCTGCGCCAGAGACGCGCGGCAAATTGTCCAATTCCTTGTCCAAGCCAGTTCTCAGATAGCTCTGCAAAAGTGAACCTAAAGCATCCGTGTCTATTTTCGCAGTCAAACGGTGAGCCAAAATGATGTCTGATTGTGTCATTGCATCAGAATGGATTTTGCCTGGCTGTTGTGTCGCCATAACCAAGGCAATGCCTGGCTGTCTTCCTTCTCGCAAGAGCGTAATCAAAGCGCCAGTGGCGGCAGTCTTGCCTTCTGCAGGCAAGAACTCATGCGCTTCATCCAAAAGCATCCAAACCATCGGCATTTCCGTCTCTTGGTGCACATCCTCGCGCAAATAGTGCACTGCACTCGCGATATTGTGGAATTCCTCTTCCTTGCGCGCAATCATGCGTTCGATGAACAGTTTTTGCGCGACCAAGCCAATAGCCAGATTCTTGATTTTCCAGCCGTCAGGCATGACGGCATATACTGACATATCCAAGATAGTAATCTGACCCGGCACTGCCAAATCTTTCATCGGCGTGGCTTCTTTGCTGAACAGTCCCCAGGCTTGCGCAGCCAAGAATCTATTCTCTGCGGCATTGCGAATGTGCACTTCCTCTTTCGTGTCCGAACGTATTGCGGAAAGAATGTCATCAATGTCGTGGTCGTTATGTGACTGCTGCAATGTGAGAATGACTCTTTCAATGAACGTGGCAATCGGATCGTTCGGAACCAAATCAAAACTCAAAAACCAATCTTCAGGCGCTAACTCTGATGGCTTGATCGCGAATGGCTTGTCTGTAGGAATGCCTTGCGTCTTTGCGCGCTCAAAATAACCAGTGGGAGTGTAAATTACGACATCAATTCCTTTACCTTCAAAACCCCACTCTTTCAACAAAGATTCTTCCTTGTGATTCGGATATTTCATCGTCCAATAAATGCCCATCGTGTCGAGCATGATTACTGATATCTTCTTGCGCAGTTCAGGCGGTAGTGCGGCGATACCTTCAGCCATGACCCCAAGCGAGTAGGATTTTCCAGAACCTCTCTTTCCAGCAACAAACACAACGTGTGCCTTGTTCAAGTCCAAATAGACTGGCTGCGAAAGCGCCGTCACTTGCCCCATCTTGACATAATGTTTGCCCAACAGAATAGTGCCGGTCAAGCCGAACTTCTGCTTATCTTTCTCGTCCCGTCCTAGAATGATTTCGTATGCCATCCTCTTTTGGAGGAAGAGCGTTATTTAGAGTATAAAAGCGTTAGTGTTGCGCAATCCAGCGCGCCGCGTCCAAGAAACTCTTAACGATATGAACGCGACTCCCGTGCTTCTTCTGTAATTTCTTCACGATAGGCAAATGCTGCGCTTCGCCTGCGCTCTCAATGAACACGCCCTTGCCGCCTGCGTTGATGCCGGTCTCAGGATCAGTGTGTCGGTCTCCAATCATGTACACGTCACATTCTTGCAAGGTTTTTCCGAAACAGTCGCGCGCGGCCTTTTCGAGCAAGCCAATACTCGGTTTCCAGTCAGGACAGACCTTGATGTAGGTCGTGTCGATGAACGCACCTGCCTTGACGTATCGTTCTGCGTACGTCGGAGGCGCGTGCTCGCAAGAATAAATTCCTTGCAACCCAACACCTTGTTTCTTCAAGAGATCGTTGACGTGCGCATTGAAGGCGTTAGTCTGTTCTAATGTCACTTTGCCGCGCGCAGGACCGGACTGGTTTGTCACCATTATGAGCGCAACGTTCGGAAGTTTTTTCAGAATATGCAATCCTTCAACAACATCAGGCATCAATTTGGCGGTTTCGTTCGGCCACTTACTGCCTGGAAACTCACCATCGTTCTCGATCAACGTGCCGTCACGATCGATGCCGATGAG
>CAYHVU010000112.1:0-1962 GCA_964360075.1 uncultured Methanosarcinales archaeon | reverse complement strand
TCATGGTGCACGTGCTGGAACACATTCCGGATATGAAAGGAACGCTGAAAGAGCTGCACCGCGTGTTAAAACCAGGTGGCGTTCTCATCGTGACCTCTCCTCTGGACTTGTTCCGCTCGTACCTCTTCAAGGCCACAGGCGCGCTCTGTAAACTGTTCGGATTCCATCGCAGAAAACTCGATACACGCAAGCTCTCGCATCAAATCATTCACTACTTGATGAACAATCCGCACGTGCACGTGTTCCGCATGAAGCACTTGCTGGATGAGTTCCGCGCGGCAGGATTCGCGCCCATTGAAATCAAACCTATATGTTACCTGCCAATTATTCCCATCAAGAAGCCCGCAATCCACAAGATTCAGCGCGCGCCATGCTTCCATGACTTGGTGAGTTTCAGCGGGACGTTTGTGCTCAAGAATACATAGATACGCAATGTTTTTAAAGCACACAAAACCGCTCTTCCCGGTTGGGATTTATGGAGCAATATCCTCTAGTGGTAGCTGCGGTGTTCTTATGAGACACGCCTGGCTCCTCTGTCTTGCGGCAATCTTGGTGACGTTGGCCGCGAATAGCTATTTCGTCATCACCGCGCTGGAGGCCGATGGCCGCACGCCAACACTCACAGAAAAGGCGAACTCTCATTTCGTCTCGTACTTCTTGCCCGTCAGCGGCGTTGTCGGCACGGGCTCGCTGTTTCGCGACCCTTGCCTTCTCGAGCACCAGGATACGACGGTACCGCGCATCCATCTCACCTATGCGTTCTATGGCGTGATTCATTCCATTGTGCAAAACCCTTTTTTCACGCATCTTGTCGGCAACATTCTCCTCGGACTTCTCACCGTAGGATTTGCCATGCTCCTCGGAAAGTCTGAGTTCGGCAGCCCTTGGCTGGGCCTCCTGCTCGGCGCTTTTTTGTTCGTGGCGTGGACGCCTGACAATCTCGTCAAGATGGCGCTTTTAGCACGCACGCTGGTGCTCACAGGCTCGTTCAGCGCGCTCATCACCCCATTGACGCTGACTATCACCCGCACGCTTGCGATTCCCATCGGATTGCTGGGAATGTATTTTTTCCTTGCGCATGCGCGCAAACCGACGCGCACGAAAGCCGTTATGTTCGGCGTCATTCTTGCAGTATCTCCGTTCGTGCATTTTTTCCTCGCAGTCATACTTTTGGTATCGACCGCCATCGGCATACTCTGGCTCGCGTGGAAGCGCGAGACGCAACTCAAGGCCTGGATATTGACCGGAGCTATCGCGTTCCCTGCTCTCGCTATTTACGCGATCTTCATCACGGTCGTATCGCACCAGTCTTTCTTTGCGGACCTTGCGGTAGACTACGTCATCTTCACCTCACGCGTACCGATGTTGCCGCCACTCATCCCGCTTTTTGCGATGCTCCTGGCAAGCGCGTGCATCCTTTTCTCATCGCGTTCACGTGCATTCAAGGCGTTCTGCACTGGCCTGCTCATCTCCATGTTCGTCGGCATGAACCTGCAACTTGTCTTTGGCCAGAACCCGCAACCGCATAACTGGTGGCATTGGGTGTATACGTTCTTGATTCCGCTCGCGGGAGTTGTGCTGGTCGCTGAGGTCTTCAGGAAAACGCGCAACGCGGCTATCGGAGTGCTCCTTACTTGCGTCCTTATCCTGCTCGTGTCCCAGGGCTACGTCATGACCGTTAAAGTCGGTGAAGGTGCCTATCGTGAACCTTCTCTCGGCGAGGCGTTGGATTGGATTCGGTTCCATGTGACACCGCAAGAGGTCGTGCTCGCGCCGCTGGACATCACAAACAGGGTAAATCTTGAAACCTCGGCAAAAACCTATGTCTGCGACACGTTCCAGAACACGGCGACGTTCCGGGAGAATGCAGTGCGCTATTTGCAGACAGAATGGATTTTTGAGACGCCACCTGACTCCGTGCAGCAGCGCATCATGAACTATTCGACAAAATCGAGTTTTGTG
>CAYHVU010000111.1:0-1982 GCA_964360075.1 uncultured Methanosarcinales archaeon | reverse complement strand
GCATCGTCGTTCATATTTAAACTTTGCTGTGGTTGACTATTCAGGAATGGGGACAGTATTTGGAAATGACTCCACTGCATTTCAGAATTACTCTTTACAAGTAATAACTTGAGAAAGATTTAAATAGGGTCTTTCCTGAGAAAAAGACATGTCTGAACAAAAATCACCGAAACCCACAAATGAAGGTTGCTCGGAGGAACTCAGCACGTTCATTCGCGGCGGAGGCTGCTTGTACACCGGAGTCTTAGTCGCTGGCATCGTCGCAACCCTTTCGCTTGGTCCGATCGATTTCATGCGCACACTCTACAACCAACTCATCGGCGACACCCCTGTCGTGAAACAAAAACTCGTGAATTATGTCCGCGCAGGCATCGCACGTAAGAACTCTTCCCTGAGCCCTTCTGATCTGGAATTCAAGACAGCGCAAGCATTGAACGTCGAGCTGAAGGGAGAAAAGGTCGATCCGCAACAGTGTGCTTCCGAAAAATTGTGGGATGCAAGCGAAGACTACGCACACTCTCCCTGGCAACGCTACGTTTGGCCTGACTTGGATAAGTAAGCGCTTCTGAACCCTAACCTTTAAATACCCCTTATCGTGAACTTTCTTCATGAGCCAACGACTTGGTGGCGCGCGAAGACGCACGCGACGCACATTCTCAAAGGACCCCCGCACAAAGGGCAAAACAACCATCTCACAATACTTGCAGGCATTCAAGAAAGGAGACAAAGTCTGTCTTCAATTCGACTCTGCAGTGCATGAAGGCAGATACTTCCACCGCTACCACGGCAACCAAGGCAAGATAGGCATCAAGCGCGGCGACTGCTACGAGGTCCTTGTGCAGGTCAAGAAAAATGAAAGAACGCTCTTTGTTCATCCCGTTCATTTGAAGAGGATAACATGATGACATCAGGCATCATGGCTCCGCAGTACGAGGTTTGACATGAAACAGAAACTCGCAGAAGTCCCTATTTCCGCAGCTGAAGTCAAGCACACGCTTGATTCAATTAAAGAGAAAGAAGGCGAATTGAATTACAGAGCGGGAAAGACTTACGAATACTTGGAACAGTTCGCTAAGTTGACGCCGAAGAAGGCGAAAGAACTCTTTGACGCAATCACGAAATTAGGCATTCCTCGAATCAAGGAACCGCACATCGTCAAATTGATTGATGTTCTTCCCACGACCGCGAAAGACGTCAAGATTGTCTTGCAAGGCTACGCAGTTACTGTCACGAACGAAAATCTTGATAAGATCGCGGCAACGATTGCTGAGTTTGTGAAGTAATAGCTAATCTCTTTAATTATGGAAATATTTATTAAGGAGTTCTACTTTCTGAATGTATAAACGAGGTGATGTTTGATGTTGCCAAGAGGACCTGCGTTCCTGTCCAGTGTTTCGATCGCGCGCTTGCGCGCGATGGCAAAGATTGAGAAAACCAGAAAGGCGCAACTGCGCCTACTCGCGGCCATTTACCGCAAGGAAGGAAAGAAAGAAGAGATGATTGCATCTACCCTTCAGCAGCCGTTGACAACGATACATAACTGGTTGCAGCGACTTCACGAAGGAGGTCTTGGTAGTCGCACGGACAAGAAACAGTCAGGCAGGCCGCCGCGCCTGACTGTTACGCAGCGCAGAAAATTGGTACGTACGTTGGAGCGGGGGCCTCCGCACAACAAGAGTGGTCTCTGGACGACGAAAGAAGTGAGAGAACTGATCAAGCGCGATTTCGGTACCGAATATGTGTCGCAGCACGCGTGGCGCGTGCTCGTGGCGTGTGGATTTTCGCTTCAAAGACCCCGACAGCGACACTACAAGTCTGCTTCTCCCGACGATATTTCGCGTTTTAAAAAAAAGCAAAGCGTCAAGCACAATACTACCGCAAGAAGGGATTTGTTGTGGGCGCGCAAGACGAAGCAACATTCGGACTTCTTCCCATCATTGCGCGCGGCTGGGCGCGCAAAGGAAGCAGACCAGTCGTCATCA
>CAYHVU010000110.1:0-2001 GCA_964360075.1 uncultured Methanosarcinales archaeon | reverse complement strand
TGCAGAACGTGCGGATTGCGTTATGTTGACCCTCGTTTGAAGATCGATCTGGTTGTCAAGGGTTACAGTGAAGGTTCTGACGAAACGTTTGTTTCGCAGGCGCGAGGTAGAGAAAAAACGTTCGAACGCCAACTGAAACAGATTGAGAAGCACATTGCTCCGGGAAAGATTCTGGACATCGGCACGGCTGGCGGAAGCTTGCTTGCGGCTGCGCAACGCCGAGGTTGGAAAGTCGACGGCATCGAACCGAACAAGTGGTTGTGCAAGTGGGGAAAGGAACATTACGGCATCACGATTCGTCCCGGTATTCTGGAAGATTACAAGTTCAAGAATAACACGTTCGACGCCATCACGTTGATGGACGTGCTCGAGCACACCGGAGACCCGAAACTCGTGCTGAAGGAATGCAACCGCATCCTCAAGCCAAGTGGCGTCATCGCGATTAATGTGCCTGACATCGACAGCTGGCTGCACAAGGTCATGGGCCGCCGTTGGGTGTTTTACTTGAGCGTGCACCTGTACTATTTCAGCCACGCAAGCATCAAGAAAATGCTGCGTCACACGGGATTCACACCGTTGTCAAGCGCGCCGCACTTTCAATTGCTCGAAGTGGGCTATCTGTTCTTCCGTCTCAAGGATTACAACGCGTTCCTCTCTAATCTTGGCATCAAAATACTAAAGGCATTGCGAATGGACAAGCTGCTCATCCCGTACTGGCTAGGCCAGACATTGTTCATGGCACGCAAGAACGCATGAGCGACACAGTTATTCTCGGAGCAGGCATTTCCGGCCTCTATACGGGCTTTCGGCTCTCGGAGCACGGCAAAAAAGTCACGTTGATTGAGAAGTCTTCCACAATCGGAGGCATGGCCAAATCAATGCTGTACAAAGACTACATTCTTGACTTTGGCCCGCACAAGATTTATTCCGTGCTTCCTGGAATCATGGATGAATATCAACGCTTCATGGACGGCAAATTACTGACGGTAGAGAAACGTAACAGCATTTTCTTAGAAGGAAAACGCATCCAGTTCCCACTCAATCCGATGAAAGCACCGTTCCAAATCAATCCGTTCTCCGCGTTGAAATGTGGCATCGGTTTTGGACTGGCAACTTTGAAGAATTTGATTGCACCGCGTACAATCAAGACGTACGAAGACTATTTCATAGCTGGCTTTGGCACAGCAGGATACAATCTGATTTTCCGCGACCTTGCGTTTAAAGTATGGGGCGACCCGAAAACATTGACGGAAGAACTTGCAAGAAAAAGGGTGCAAGTGCCGAACGTGCTCACATTGCTGACGAGTTTTGTGAAGAAAAAGCCGACCTTGAGCGCAAAGCATTTCCTGTACCCGAAGCACGGTTTTGGCGAGCTGGCGGACACGCTTGCCACGAAAATCAAGAAGCACAGGGGTACGATTGCGCTGGAAAGTCAAGCGACAATGCTCTCGGTGAAGAATAGGAAAATCGCATCCATCACGTATCGTGGCAAAAAGGTAAAGACCATCAAGAATCCTGAAAACGTCATCAGCACGATTTACGTGCCTGACTTGCTAAATATTATAACGCCGAAGCCCCCGCGGGCAGTCATACACGCGGCAAACAAGTTACGTTTCCGTGGACTCGCGCTCGTCTTCATTTTCCTCGACCAAGAGCACGCATTGGACGACCACTGGGTCTTTTTCCCTGAGAAAAAATACATTTTCAATCGCGTGAGCGAAATCAAGCGTTTCGGCGCTGGCGTCGCACCAAAGGACAAGACGTATATCATCGCAGAAGTCACGCTCGACCTTGACGATCAGTTGTTCAATGATGATGCCGCGTTGACGAAGCGCGTGCTTGTGGACTTGGAAAAGACCGGCTTGATTAATTCCGCGAAAATAACTGAAACGCTTGTCAAGAAAGCGCGCAGAATTTATCCTATCTATGATCTTTCTTACCGCGAAAACTTGATCACGGTTTTGAAATATCTAGACAAGATTGACAACTTGTACACCATCG
>CAYHVU010000109.1:0-2108 GCA_964360075.1 uncultured Methanosarcinales archaeon | reverse complement strand
TTTCAAGCATGTAGTCACTAATGAGTGATTACTATACCGAAACATTTATAAAGGGGAACTAAGGTTATAGATGCTATGGATGAAGATCTCGAAAAGAGAACGCAGAGCACTTCTGAGCATGCTGAACTCGACGCGCAGAAGCTTCGTGCCCATCAGACTGCTAGCAAAGTTCAACTTGCCTTGCTCAAGGCAGCGAATCCGACGCCGCGGTATCAACGCAGGGGTAAATCAAATCAGGAAATCTCCTCCCTTGAACGCGTCGCGCGCGAAGCTGTACAAGAGCTCGCGGGACTTGGCGAACACGTTTATGTTGCACTACAGCCGTCATTACTCCAACGCGAATCAGCAGAGCAGCTCGTGCACTATGCCGCAACCTACCAAAAGGATCTGTCCCTGGAAGCGTTCGATCTACTCCTTCTCAGCAACCCAGTTCAATCCTACAAACTCGGAACGAGCAAGGAACCGTTCGGCTGGATTTCCGTAATCAAACCAAACGAGAATTACGAAAACCAAACGCTCGCTGGATTGATCGTTCCGCATCTGTCTGAGCTTTTGCAGCACGCTGCAAGCGTTGACCGCATCAATGGTATCGCGCGCAAGAACGTCGATGAAAACACACAAACCCAACGCTGGGTGCGCGAGTCCAAGATCTACCAATTCGACGGCAAACTCAAGCATTTCTTCACGTGGAAAACCGCAGACAGCGACATCAGCGGCGGAAAGAAGCTCATCGCTGAAAAGATGAAGCAAGCGCAAGCCGCAGGAAAATCGCTCTCGGTTATCCTCACCGACATTGACGATTTCGGAAAATACAACGGCAAAGTTGATGCGCCTGGCTATGGTTACTTGCAAGGCGACGCCGCGCTCAAAGCAGTCGCGGATGAAGCATTGAAACACATCCGTCACCCGCCGCTTGAATCTACTGCGCCTGAATTCGCGCGTCATGTACTGACCAAAACAGACCATACTGACTTTGCGGTCCGTTACGGCGGCGAAGAATATGTCTTGGTGTTTGATGGCATGACCAAGGCAAAAGCCGCCAAACGTGCGGATGAACTCGTGCAGGCCATGCGCCAACTGCGCGTGCCTCGAACACAGCTCATTTCGAATGAGGACAAATGCTATTCCGGAGACAAGACCTACGAGAACGTCACGGTTTCTGTTGGCGTCGCAAATATTGAGGATCTCCCGCACTACGCAGATCCAATGGAATGGGCTGACGCATTGCTCAATGCAGCTGATCGTGCAATCCACGAGGCAAAAGCACGTGGAAAGGACTGTGTCGCTATCTATCAAAAACCTTAATTTTCTCCATTTGACAGTAGTGAAAGTAACGAAAGGTTTAAATACTCTTGTGGGCTCATCCCTCAGGTACCTCCTATGGTTGATCCTCAATTTCAGACCCGTCTTTGGCAACGTCCTGAACTGTTTATCGAAGCACTCCGCAAACGTATCGCGGGCGAACCAACCACAACCCATCAAGTCCTGCAAGTCCGCATTTCGGATCTTGTGAGCGCAGGACAATCGCACCCTTCTTTACTCCATTTCTACAACGCATTTGGTCCTGAAGCGTGCGCGCCGATTGAAAATGATCTTGCAACGTATTTCCGCACGCTTCGAGAACAGAACAAAGTCCAAGCGCACGGTCGCGTCCGCGATACCGAACACGACTTGCTCGTGGCATATTTGCTCTTTGGTTCCTATGATGCCGAGCAGACCCTTAGCCAGACGATCGTGCAAGACATTCAAGGCAAAATCTTTGGCGGAGTCACGCTGGAACCGCGTCTTTCCCTGTTGGAAATCGCACCCGGAGAAAAGAACCTCAAAGGCATCTGGCAGACATCAGCGGCCCTTGCCGACCACGCCGTTGTGACCAAACAGCCAATCCGTTACCAGCGCTGGGCACCGATATAATTAGCCCGTCTGCTTCTTCACGCTTAATGCAACTGCCTTTCCGAGAAGTTCTGTTAACTTTTCTATTGTTGCCTTTCTGGCGTCGCCTAAGTCTTTGATGCTCGCTTTGAACATCGTTCTCGCGCGCATCCTTCCGATGCCTTCGAGTTTCAATAATGGGATGAGCTCTTCTTTTGCGCCGTAACGCAATCTGA
>CAYHVU010000108.1:0-2139 GCA_964360075.1 uncultured Methanosarcinales archaeon | reverse complement strand
ACACCTGCGAAGTCATCGACCCATTGGTCATGAACTTGAGCAAGGACGGCGTGCTTGACCGCATAGGAGAATTGAACCCTAAGATTATAGGCATCAACGCACTCACGCCAACTTTCGGCAAGTCAGTTGACATCGCGAAGGCCATACGCGCGCGATTCCCGGACGTCAACATAATCATCGGCGGAACAAAGCCAACGCTCACGCCGAATGACATCCTAGCAGACCACCCTTATTTCGACATCGCAATCATCGGTGAAGGCGAAGCAACGCTCGTCGAGCTGCTCGCGCACTTCAAGAAGTATTCTTTTGACCGAACACAATCGCTTGCCGCAACCATAGACTTGAGCAAGATTCTCGGCATCGTGTACCGCAACACAGAGCATCCTGAAGGCATCTACTCAGGCAAGCGCCCGTTCATTGATTTGGACACACTGCCTCTGCCCGCGAGACACTTGCTGCCGATGCACAAATACGTTCCTTTGCCGATTCAATCGAAGCGTTTGCCAGTAGTGCACATGATGGTCAGCCGCGGCTGTCCGTTTAATTGTTCTTTCTGTTGCACGCCGTTCACGTGGGGTCGCGACGTGCGCTTCCGCAGCCCGGCAAAGGTTGTCGAAGAAATCAAACATGTCATGGAAAAGTACGGCGCTCGCGAAATCTCGTTCTGGGACGACACGTTCACGGCAAACAAAGAATGGCTCACGCAACTCTGCAACCTGATTCACGAACAAAAAATTGACATCATCTGGAGCTGCTTCGGACGCGTAAACAACATGACTGTTGAACTCGCGCAGACTATGAAGAAAGGCGGCTGCTGGGAAATCTTTTTCGGCATCGAGTCAGTCAACCAGGATTCTCTGAACGTCATCCGCAAAGGGCTTACTCCTGACATGGTCCGAAAGGCAGTCAAGATGACTCAAGACGCAGGCATCGAAGTCCGCGGATTGTTCATGCTCGGATTGCCAAAAGAAACCCCCGAGACAGCGCAGAAAACGATTGATTTCGCAAAAGAATTGAATGTTGATTATGCTCAATTCACAGTCACAACGCCTCACAAGGGCACTGACTTGTATTCAGTCGCGCGCCAGTACGGCATGTTCGTCGAGGAAGACGAGCAGAAATGGTCGCAAAACGAAGCAGTATTCGTGCCTTCAGGCTACAAAGACCAGGCAGAACTGCAGAAGACAGTACGGAATGCGTACAGACAATTCTACTTGCGCCCTTCGTACGTCTGGGGCCGCTTAATGAAGATGAGAACCAAGGACGACTTCAAGCAGTATGCTGACGGATTCAAGTTGTTGATTCCGTTCGTGACCGACTCGATGAAGCGCGAAAAACGCGCAGGAAAGCCCGTCATTTCTCAATTGACAGATGCTGCGGCGAACTGATTTTTCTTAGCGTCCCCCTAGCTTTATACCTTCTCCTTTGACTACCTCCCAGATTCGCTTTGGTGCGCTCGAATAATTATTCTAGCCGCAACTCAAGGCTCGCCACGAACGGTGAAGCCTGGGAAGACTCAGAATCTATCGAAACGCTTTCGCGTCGATCAACTTCAGTTCATTCAATACGTCCTCGAAGGCACGCAACACTTGCTTCTTCACAATCACTTTCTCTTTCTTGCTGAAAATGAATCCTTTCGTCACGATTTCCTCTTCAACAGTCTGCATCGTGTACGGCTTGACCTCGAATGTCTCTGCAGTGTCGATGAACGCGCGCTGTTGGTCCTCGACAGGTGCACCAAGTTCCTGCATCTTCTTCACGATGACATCACGGAAAATCAACAATTCTTCAGAAGAAAGCTTGAAGCTGTGTCTATAAAGACGCAAATAGTTAGTCATGTACTCATTGTACATTTCGCGATAAGATGAAGTTTTGGAGAGTGTTTTCGCGAGCACTGGAATGAATGCCTTGTGCACTGCCACGTTGTGCTCGACGCTCGCGACAAAGACGTCAAAGAGCTCTTGCTCGATTTCTGTAACCTTGGGCACGCCGTGAGCCTGTATGCGCCGAATCATTGCGGCTCCCACGCCAAAATCCTCGTAGAACGCCGCGAATGACGGGTTCTTGTAATAGACTGCCGCTGCCGCTGCGAAGCAACACAAGTAGTCCCGCCACTGCAGCTTCGTGTCCGCGAGCGCG
>CAYHVU010000107.1:1907-2175 GCA_964360075.1 uncultured Methanosarcinales archaeon | reverse complement strand
AACAGGGACGCGACGCGTACAAAAAAGAAATGTTACGCACATTGAAGTCGGGCGGGTATGCGTTTGTTGCTGTCGTGTCAGCTGCCGACGAATTGGAAGCAGAAATGCGCCAGACAAATCCAGGTTCTGAGCCGAACAGTGTCATCTGGCCTGAGAATCAGAAATTCCAGAAAGACTATGACGAAACCGAGTTGCGGGAGTTTTATAAGGAATTTGAAATCATCGAATTTCAAGAGATAAAGAAACAGGCGTTTAAGCTGGGCAGAAA
>CAYHVU010000107.1:0-1897 GCA_964360075.1 uncultured Methanosarcinales archaeon | reverse complement strand
TTTACCGCCACAAATTTTTCTTTAGTGCTTAAAAAGCGCTAATGTTCGTTGAAATAAAACAGCCGCCGGACACATGGTGTCGGGCGGCCAGGGGAGACGCGCGTTGGTTCAGGCGGCGGACTCCTGTGTATTCGTGGTGATGGGCTTGGTCTCGTCAGCCAGGGCCACATCATGCGTCTCGTCAATCATGATCTCGCCGTCGTCACTGACGACCTTCGCCAGCCGGATGACGGTCGAGCCGCGGTTGGTGCGACCATACGCGATAACGCCGCGGCGGTTCAGGCACTTGATGTAGCCGTCGAGCACCCTTGGCTCCATCTGCATCTCGCGGCAGAGACGCTCCTCGGTCCGCGCGCCATGCAGGCTGAGGTGAAGGATGAGCTCCTTGACCGCGAGACCTTCCGGGTTCACCGCCCTCGCACCCCGCTGCTTGACCTTCGCTTCCTCGTCTTCGCGCTCGGCGAGGTTGGCGAGCAGGTTCTGCACATAGGGGTGTTGGTCGCCGTGGTCAGGGCAGTAGGGCTTGCCCTCGCGCGTCGTCTGCGTGCAGTCGGGCACGTCGCAGAAGCGTGTTCCGCTCCTGCTTGAACCGGCTTCATGAAACCGATGCATCAGCTGTTCGACTCTTGGCGAACTGATTCTCATGGTGCAACCTTTTCCCGCCCACGGCATGTCTTGCGTGGACAGACTGTTTAGAGCAAGATTACTCGACACAGTCCGCCTACTCAAGGAAATCTTAAGATGAAATCAAATTTCTCCTTGCCTGTCAAGATACAAAACCCCGCCCCACTATGCAAATCCTTGATATCCATCTGCATTCAAAATATTCCCGCGCCTGCAGCAAACAGCTGGATTTGGAGCATATTGCGCATTGGTGCGCGATTAAAGGCATCGATATCATCGGCACGTCGGATTTTACGCATCCGGCCTGGTTTAAAGAGATTGGGAAGAAGTTAGAACCGATGGGGAACGGCCTGTTCCGTTTGAATTCACCTGAGTTACAGAAGCGTGCAGCGCAGGAATCGGAGATGACGCCACTCGGCAACGGTGCGATAGGACCACAATTCATGTTATCGACGGAAATTTCCTGCATCTACTCGCAGGGCGGTAAGGTTCGTCGCAACCACATCCTCGTGTGTTTTCCAGAAATCGACCATGTCGCCAAGTTCATCGCTGCCCTGGAAAAGAAAGGCGGCAAACTTGCGTCTGACGGACGTCCGATTCTTGGCATGACCAGCCGTGACATCGCCGCGATGTGTATGGATATTTCTGAACAGGCTCTCATCATCCCCGCGCATGCCTGGACGCCGTGGTTTGCCATCTTTGGTTCCAAGTCAGGCTTTGATTCCGTCGAAGAATGCTTTGGCGACTACAGCAAGTATATTTACGCGCTTGAAACAGGATTATCATCCGATCCGGCCATGAATTGGCGCCTGTCAAAGAACGATAAATACACACTGATTTCCAACTCGGACGCGCATAGCCTGGAAAACCTGGGCCGTGAAGCAAATGTGCTCGATTTAAAGACCGTTTCCTACGGCGAAATCTTTGATGCCATCAAAACGCATGATGAAAAGCGTTTTGTTTCCACGATCGAATTCTTTCCTGAAGAAGGGAAGTACCATCTCGACGGACATGCGAACTGCAATTTTGTCTGCGAACCGGAAGAAGCGGCTCGATTGAAAGGACGATGCCCAACATGTGGTCGCGCACTGACGATTGGCGTATACAACCGCGTCTCATCGCTTGCTGACCAGCCGATGGGCCGCAAGCCGGACAAAGCGATTCCTTATAAAAGCATCGTGCCGCTTGCAGAAATCATCGGCGAAGCACTGGGCGCCAAGAAAGGGACAAAGAAAGTGAAGGAGGCGTACAAGCGTCTGATCAACGGCGTGGG
>CAYHVU010000106.1:0-2252 GCA_964360075.1 uncultured Methanosarcinales archaeon | reverse complement strand
TGGGAGTCATTCCAAGCTGCGATTGCAAGAATTGTTCTGCCTGAGCAATCACGCGCTGGTGCCACTGCCAGCAAAAGTCGACAGTCGGGCCTGAGACAATGATGCCGTGATTCTGCAGCATAAATGCGTGCGGCAAAGGCGTTCCAGAACGTTGCAAGTTCGTGGTGAGCTTAAAAATTTCTTTTGCCAACTGATGGCCTGGTGTCACATACGGTATCCAACGTATATGGTCTCCGTAGAGTTCGCGCGTCAACCGTTCTCCATCCTTCAAGCAAGCAATGATGTTGGTCTGCACCGGATGCGTGTGGATGACGACGCGGTCGAGGAACGCATGGAATCCTGTCTCCATTGACGGTCTCGGAGAGCCAGCCAGCAGCTTGAATGCAGCCTCATCCTCGTTAGGAATTTCGCGTTGCGCATAGAATGTTCTTATGCATTGCGGGTCAACTGAAACAAGTCCTTTCTCCGCGTTTATTTCATCGAACGAAAATCCTGATGCCTTGATACGCATGTCATTCAGGGTGAGCTTGATGGAGACGTTTGCGCCTGCTCCTTGTGCGAGCAACGGTTGCTGCGCAAGTGCCTTACAGACACGCAAAAGAGCATCAAATGTCACGCGGTTCACCTCTGATGTGTGCATGCACGTGATGAATGAGCATGCCTTGGAGCACGCCGTTGAGGTCTGCTTTCCAGGAGACATCATGAACAAAATCACTATCATGAACGAGCGTCATGACGGCTGCGCGTATCGCGGTCACGCTCGCAGTTCCCGTGAAAGTGAGTATCTGGTGTTCGCAGTCCTCATCATAATGATGCTCAATGCGCAAGCTTTTGATAGGCGCGAATGCACGCTGGATTAATTCTGCGTCAACGCTGTTATCCATTCTGACTGCAAGCGCGTGTTCCGAAAGGAATGAAATGATAAGGTCCGCGAATTCGCGTTGTGGCTTTATGTACTTGTCCGTGTCAGGCTTGCGTTGCTTTAAGACCGCGAGCACACGACTTCTGCTGTAGCCGCGTTCTTCCCTATCTCTTTGGATTTTCCACTGCTTTCGCAATGATTCATCCGGTTCGAGAAAAATCTTGATGTCCTGCATCTGGCGCATACCTTTCAGATAGAACGGATGGAGTCCTGAGAAGAGCACGAAGCGCGTGGGTTCTAGGCGTTCTGGCTCGGTGAATTTGCCCGTGGCATGATCGTAGAATCTGCGGAAGATTGGCTTACCATTCGCGAGCTGTAATGCTTGCTGATAGTCAAGATGGAGTCGATTGCCTTGAGGGTTTAGTTGAGTGACTTTTTGCCAATTTTCGTTGCCGCGCTCCCATTTATGCATATCGTCGCCGTTGATGATTGTTACGTTGGCGCGCCCGAAGGTTTCGGCAAACAACTCCGAAAGTGTTGTCTTGCCGGTTGCGGAGTCACCGCCGATGCCGATGCAGACTGGTTTGTTGCGGATGAAACTTTCGTCATTGCGCCGGATGCCATAACGGTAAATCCAGTAACTCACTACGAGAATGGCCGCGACTAGGAACGTGAACGTGATAGAGCTGATGATACCCGCGGGCAGGCCCGCCGCTAAAAGCCGTGCGTACAAATTTGGTTCGCGTGCGAATGTTGGCGCAATGAGCTGAAATACTTGCGGCAAGTCGCTGTCAATCCAAGTCCAGAAGAAAATGAAATATGCGATATTCAACGCCCAGAACGTGAAGCGTCTCAACGCATCAAAGCGTATGAAAAAGAATATAATGAACGGCAGCCCCCAGAAAAACCAGCCCGGTCGTGGCGGCACTAGAGTCATGAAGATCGAGAAGACCAACGAAAGTATCATCATGAGCGCCTCTGGAGTAACGCGACGATAGCCTGCAAACCGAAAAAACAGACCTAAATATGCAAGGGGTGCAATAAACAAAACAAGTCCGCTATATACTGGCAAGGAGAACGCAAGCAAACGCGCCTGTTGCTCAGAAAGAAGCACCATGCGGATGAACCCATCTGACAAAAACGGAAGCGCAAAAATAAAAAAGATAATTCCGCTCGTAAACGCGTACATAACGATTCTCTTCGGCGAACGTGTCTGTTTCCAGATATACAAAAGTAGGAAAGGAAACGCGATTAGTACACTTGTTTTTGTAGCTGCGCCCGCTCCGAAGAGCGCAAATGCAATGAAAGGCGCCCACGCACCTCGCATGAAAAGCACTGCAAGCGACGCAAGCAATAACATAATCGGGAGAGCATCGAGCTGTCCGTGCAC
>CAYHVU010000105.1:0-2293 GCA_964360075.1 uncultured Methanosarcinales archaeon | reverse complement strand
CGCTTCCCGAAGAAGGATGTTGTTGTCGAAAAATAAGCCCCCAGCCGGAGTTGCACCGGCGACCTGCAGTTCGTTTGAATGTCCGTGCGTTCAAATGCTTGAACATCGGTTCATTGTACAAAACTGCCGCAATGGCTACTATGCTATGGGGGCGTGAATGACAACCGATGCACGCATCGTTGTCGCTGGTGTTTCTGTCGAGAATGCTGTTTTTAAATCCTATGTTCAGAATGTTTCTTTGAGCATCGTGAGCCTGCTGAAAAGTATGAAAACAACGGCGTAAGGAATCAGCGGCGTGAGCGCGGCGCTCATGCCTAATAGCACAAGCAGGGCAACAACATCCGCGCCTCGCGCGCCTAGCAAAGTTAAATGAATGCGTTCTTTGAAGGGCACGCGCGTCCAGCAGATGAACCTTATGAGCAGCGAAAGCATAAACAGGATTGCGCCAGTAAGGAGCACTTGCCATGAAGGCCAGACCATGAGCCCAAGCAAGATGCACGCGAGCACGAGAATTGCTTTGAACGGTTGCACATCCAGTCGTTCGCGTTCTGATGCGACCGTGTTGCCGAGGAACAGCCCGAGTGTGATGACTGCGAAGACACCTATGCCTTGGAGCGCGGAGGCGAGGAAATAGGTGAAGATGGCGCATATCGCGAACGCGACGTATCTCTGGTGTATGTTTGCGTGCTTCACTACGCGCACTGCGAGAATTGCGACAAACACGCCAGTGCCGAGCCCGATAAGCCACGGCGCGACAAGATTCACGACGCCGACAAAGGAATCCACAACGCGAAGCGTCGCGAGCAGGAACGCGATGACGATGCTCAACAAGGACGTGAATCTGCTTTCGTGGCTGAGCCAATCGTTCGAAAATTGCTGAACTATTGCAAGCGCGACACCTACCGTGACTGCGGGTAGCCAATCAAATCCAAGCACGCGGAATGCACCGCCAAGAATGATTGCGTGCAATCCGACTGAGCATGCTGCTACTGAGAGCGTCTTGTGCGCGGTCGTATCAAGATGCGCAAACCGCATCCGGCTGCTGTCGAAGAGCACGAGCGCAAGCGCGACGCTCCCGACGACCAGGCGCACATTGTCAGGCACTGTGATGCCTTGACTGAAGAATGCAAACCCGGCAAGGATTGCAATGAAGAACGCGCCGTGCTTGAGGAAGGAGAGCGCGATGGCCGCCAGCACAATGATTGCAATATTCCAGGCAGGATCCACTCAACACCTCTTTTCTCGCTCTCCGCGGTGTGCCTATAAAAACATTTTTATACGCTCTTGGGGTTGACGAAGGGATGAAACAAATTCTGAAGGATGTGCTCGTCAGCATCACCCCCAACAAGGAAGACTTGTGGGTTGTGAAGGCAGTGCAAACTTTCCTGAAAGACCTTGCGCTTGAGCTCAAGACACGCAAGCTCAACGCAAAACCTATTCTCGGAGGTAGTTTTGCCAAGGACACGTGGCTGCGCGGAGACTATGATGTTGATGTCTTTGTCGCGTTCGATATGAAGTATCAGGCCGATGACCTCAGCGCGATGCTTGAGAGGGCGTTGAAGCGCTGGAAACCTATGCGCGTGCACGGCTCGCGCGACTATTTCAAACTCAAGGGCAAGATTAATTTCGAAATCATTCCTGTTCTGGCTATAAAGACTGCGAAACACGCACAGAACGTTACGGATTTTTCACCCAAACATGTAACATGGGTGAACAGCAACGGAAAGAAGTACAAGAATGACATTCGCTTGTTCAAGCAGTTCTGCAAGGCGCAAAGGATTTATGGCGCCGAAAGCTACATTCGTGGCTTTTCAGGACACGTTGTAGATATCTTGGTGATTTATTACAAAGGATTCATTCCTTTGCTCAAGGCAGCCGCCAAATGGAAGCCTCTCGAGAAAACAGTGCTTGATTACTACAAAGAGTACAAAGGGCAGGCACTCATGCACTTGAACGAGAGCAAAATTCAAGGACCATTGGTCGTTGTAGACCCAGTGCAACCTAACAGAAACGCGGCCGCGGCCATAGAGCAGAAACCATTCTTAGGTTTGATCAATTCGGCAAAATCGTTCCTCAAAAAACCTGGCGCGCACTTCTTTGTAGAACAAAAACTTGATGCCAAGGCAATTGCGGCTGAAAAGAAGCGTGGCACGATTGTTCTTGCAGCAACAACAATCAATGAGAAGGAAGACATCGCGGGCAGCAAGATGGTGAAAGCATTGGAGGTCCTGAAACGCGAACTCGAGCATCACGATTTCACGCTGAAATGTTTGTGGTGGGAGTGGGACAAGAA
>CAYHVU010000104.1:0-2352 GCA_964360075.1 uncultured Methanosarcinales archaeon | reverse complement strand
TGCCGTACAGCACGCTCACGTTGCCTGCGAAAGTCACCATCACTGACAAGAAGACGTCAACAATCCTGATAGATTTCAAGTTCGAGAACACAATGTCTCTCATCGGCACAACAATCTTTTGGCGTCCCACAATCAAGATAGTGACGCGCAACAACGCAGATATCACTGTCAAAAACAAGACTGTGACCATCGCGAACGGAGACATCATCACTGACGAAACAAAAGGCTTCGAAGACCTGTTCACGCAAGAACAAATTACGAACCAAAAAAAGGATTGCGTCGAAGACTGCCAGGACACTTGCGGCACAACAGGAGAGACGTGTGGTGACGGCTGCATCGACGCAGTTGAGGCCGGCTGCGAGACCGAGGACGAGACCTTCTGCCGCGATTCCTGCACTCCGTTCATCACGCCGTGGGACTGCCGCGACGGCTGCCAAGAAGAAACCGTCGGTCAATGTCAGGACTATCTTATTCCGCGCTGCACATCCGACTGCGGCAATCAGACTGCCGAATGCAAAAATGACTGTACTGTGAAGTGTTGAGGTGAATTTATGAAAAAACTCCTTGTATTGTTGGCGTTGTTCGTGATGGCGTGCCAGCCAGTTGTGCAACCCGTGAACGAGGCACCAAAAGAGATTCCTGCCCCTGAAACGCCAGTTACGCCTCCTGGCATTCCCCCGTCTACCCCTCCCGTTATCGCAGCACCTGCCGACTGCAAGACTGGCTGCATCGACTCCTGCACTGCGAACACAGACAAAGTCTGCGGCAAAGGCACTGACTACTATGGCTGCTTAGAGAACTGCAACGGCTACTTGAGAACAGAAGGCTGCAAGGCAGTGTGCTCGACAGAATCCTACCCTGAATGCTCTATCGTGTTCAAAGGCGAATGCAAGCAGGAATGCATCAAGAAGTGTCCGCTCATCGCGTAATTCGCTGACGCGCCGTCACTGGACTTTGAGCGACGCTACGCATAAATACTTCTTGTTTTCTTTCTCTTTTCATGCAGATTCCTGAAGTCACCCCAGATGCCACAATCAACATCTGTCTTGATACGCTGAAGAAAGGCAAGCAAGCGCTCGTTTTCGTGAACACGAAACGAGGCGCAGAAAAAGCAGCGGAAGACATCAGCAAAAAGGCAAAGCTCGCGAATGCTGCGCTAGCACAGCTCTCAGAAGACTCGCTCCACGCGCTTTCTCGGCCTACAGTGCAATGCGAACGTCTTGCGCGCTGCCTCAAGGAAGGAGTCGCGTTCCATCACGCAGGACTGCACGCCAAACAAAAGGAACTAATCGAAACGAATTTCAGAAATGGCACAATCAAAATCATCGCGTGCACGCCGACGTTGGCGATGGGTCTCGACCTTCCCGCGTACCGTTGCGTTATCAGAGACCTAAAACGCTACAGTCAAAGAGGGATGGGCTTCATTCCAGTACTGGAATATTTACAAATGGCCGGACGCGCCGGAAGGCCGAAGTACGACAATGTCGGCGAGGCCATTTGCATCGCGAGCAACGAGCACGAAAAAGAAGACATTCAAGTGCGCTACATCCACGGCGAGCCTGAAGACATTTATTCGAAATTGGCAGTCGAACCCGTCCTAAGAACTTACATCCTCTCACTCATCGCGTCCAATTTCGTAAGAACAAGGAAAGAATTGATGACATTCTTCAGCAAAACCTTCTGGGCGCACCAGTTCCAGGACTTGCAGAAACTCGAGCGCATCATTGACAAGATGCTTGAGCTGTTGGAAGAGTGGGAATTCATCCTGCCGTCAGGCAAAGAAGACTTTGTTTCCGCTTCGGAACTTACGAAAGACATCCAACATCGCGCAACCGTCATCGGCAAGCGCGTCGCAGAACTCTATCTCGATCCCTTGACAGCACACGAACTCATCGTCGCAATCAGAAAAGCAAACGCAGCCAAGACGACAAATGTCGTCGCGTTCCTGCACACCATTTGCACCACATTAGAGATGCGTCCGTTGCTCAATGTAGGCACGAAAGACTACGACGCGGTGCAACGCACACTTGTCGAATGGGACAAGCAATTGCTCGTGAACGAGCCAACCGCGTTCGACCCAGAATATGACGACTATCTCAACGCAACAAAAACAGCCATGATGCTGCACGCGTGGATGGAAGAGACTGACGAACAGACTCTCCTTGAAAACTTCAACGTTCGTCCCGGAGAATTGCACGTCAAGACTGACAACGCTGACTGGCTCTTGTATGGCATGATGGAGCTCGCGAACTTGCTCAACTTCAATGACGTCATCAAGAGCATCAACAAGACAAGAGTCAGATTGCGTTACGGCGCAAAAGAAGAGCTCATCCCATTATTGAAACTCGAAGG
>CAYHVU010000103.1:0-2383 GCA_964360075.1 uncultured Methanosarcinales archaeon | reverse complement strand
ACGGTCCGGTGTTTGTAAGTCTGAATCTCGCAGAAACTCGACCGAGCAAGGTCAGGGAATTCTTGAATTTGTGGCGTGATATGTTTACGAAGACACCTGATCCCCTCGTAGATCTTGTACGTGGCTCCATGGATGAACGCGTCGCCAAATTCACACAGCTGTATTTTAGCTCCAGAAAAACGAAAAAAAAAAGCAATCTAAAATATAATCAATTACACCTCATTCCATCCTTCCTGAATAATTCGGATGGAGATAAGAAATGGGAAGAAGTAATCAGCTCCCGACATACTGTTCCAAGCACTCCTGAACAAGATTCGAGAAGAATAGGTTTAGGCCAGGGTGATGATCCATGTACTGCAGCAGTTGACCGATGCGAATGAATATCGTCTGTCGCCAAGAGAAGATATCACGTATGATTGACACGGAGCGTTGAGGGAGAAAATGCCAAGGTATACAGCGACAATAATGCGATTGGAAGCTAACCACCGTTTAGGATATGTTGAAAAGTGTCCTGATTACAAATATTACGACGACAGAGATGCTCGATGCGCCAGAGTTACGCTTTGGGCCGTCACCGATCTCGAGCATAGGGTGTGGTTGCTCACGGCAGAAATTAAGCAAGGGGACTCAAGAAGTGACACGCGCAAGAAAGAAATCGTTGTCGAGCGTAACAACCGTCTGCTCGGACGCCAGATTTTGTACAATTACGAGAAATGCAAGGGAATGGGGTTCATTCGGGAATATATTTCCGGTAAACCTGCGAAAGGGTTGTACAAGGACATAGCAGGACGCAAAAAGGCGTGCGTCCGTGGCGTGAAAGAATCCAGAGAATATAACGCCTGACAATAGTCGGGTTGTGCAAGGGTGTTGGCTTTCCTCTTCTGATGCTTTGTTTAAAGCTTTGAGCGACGCTTGATTTTTTCTCGACGAGAATGCGTGATATATTTTTGTAGCAGCTGTTACAAAAATGTTGCAGTGAGATTTATTCATAAATGGATAACATTATTCATTTTTGGATAGAAAGGTTTATATACTAAAGGTATGCGATTACATACCAAAGGTGAATAATGATGATTTTGACGGCGAATGAGAAATGCGTGCTGAGGTTTCTCGCAACGACCATTGGAAAGAATATGTCGATGAACGACATTGGAAAGGCGTGCGGCGTGACCTCTGGCGGCTCATACAAGATTCTTACCAAGCTTGAAAAAGAAGGCATTCTGAGAGCCACGCCGATAGCTAATCTCAAGGCGTACAAGCTTGATTTCGAGAGCGAAAAGACTGCCCGCGTGCTCGAGCTTGCGTTCATGCCTGACGCTCTTGAGGGGCGGGTAAGGCTGCGCGCAGACGACCTCAAACAGCTAAAAGCAGTAACGAAGGCTTGCGTGTTGTTCGGTTCGTATATCACGACGAAGAAGGAGCCTGGAGATTTAGATGTTTTTTTCGTCTTGGAGAGGAAGAATTTTGAAGCGTACAAACAAGCGTCATCCAAAGTCCAGGACATTACTCCTGTCAAAATTCAGGATGTCGTGCAAACGACTGACGACGTATTGCAAAATCTAAAAAAGGGCGATCCTATCGTGGTTGAAGCGTTGCGGAACGGCATCGTACTGTGGGGTTTTGACGTGCTCGTTCAGGTGATCAAGAATGCCAGCCAATGAAAAGCTCAAGAAGTGTTTTGACGAAGGAAAACGTGGCGATGAACGCCATCAAGGCATAAGAAGAATCAAGCCAGCAAACTACGTAGTTCAGGGACACCTCGCAAAAGCCGTGCATAACTTTGAAGCCATGACGAGCTTTCACGACTTGCAGTACAGCGATTGGTCAGCAAGCGCATCGTTCTATGCGCTCTATCACGGCTTGCTTGCCATTCTTGCCCAGCGTGGCCATGAATCACGAAACCAGTCCTGCACGTTCGCGCTCGTCGAGGATTTCATCACAAAAGGAGACATCAAGAGCATTACTCTGGCAGACCTGAAGGAAATCTTCGACAAGGATGCCGCCATTGATCTTGCACACAGCAACAAAATCCTTGATATTCGGGAACGCATGCAGTATTCGACGAGAACAACACTTGCAGAAGAGGAATTTCAACTCCTCAAGAAAAGAACCAAAGAATTGTTCGACAAAATCAGGCTCGAACTTGAACGGTTCACCCTCGGCACGAACAAGCTCGGACAAGGAAAACTCGGCTAAACACATCATTATCTTCCATATAGAAAGATAATATTGGCAAAGCTCACAAATACCGAAAAGTCGAACTACCTTTATTAACCCGTTCAACAATCATTCCGACATTGTGCGAATGATGCCTGGCTCAATCCCGACACAATCCGGTTTGAGCCGCGCTGGCTTGCAAAAAGCCGTGCGCAATCATTTGCAC
>CAYHVU010000102.1:0-2458 GCA_964360075.1 uncultured Methanosarcinales archaeon | reverse complement strand
GTCGATGTGCTCGCCACGACTGCCGGCGGCGTTGAGGAAGACATCATCAAGTGCCTGAAACCTTTTGTTTTGGGTGATTTTAGAGCAAAAGGCGCAATGCTCCGAGCGCAAGGCATCAACAGAACCGGAAATATTTTTGTTCCCAATGATAGGTATTGCGCGTTCGAAGATTTCCTTACTCCTGTTCTCAAGGAGTATCTTGCGCGACAGAAGGCAACTGGCCAACTCTTGACCGCCACTGAATTGATTTGGAAGCTCGGCGAAAAAATCAATGACGAACGCAGCGTCTACTATTGGGCATTCAAGCACAAGATTCCCGTGTTCTGCCACGCGATAACTGACGGCAGCATCGGCGACATTCTGTACTTCTACCGCGTCAACCATCCAGAAATGAAACTGGAAATTGCGGAAGACGCGTCAAAGTTGAACGATTTGGCGATTGAGCCGAAAGAAACGGGCATCATTGTGTTGGGTGCTGGTCTCGTGAAGCACATGCTGTGCAACGCCAACATGTTCCGCGAAGGAGCAAAATATGCGGTGTACGTGAACACGGCAGTCGAGTACGACGGTTCTGACTCCGGCGCAGAACCCGAAGAAGCAATCTCGTGGGGAAAGATCGCGGCAGACGCAGAGCACGTCAAAGTGTTCGGCGACGCCACGATATTGTTTCCGCTGATGGTCAGTACTGTTTGTTCGAATAGCACAAAGTAAATATACCTGATTTGTTTTCTCTCAACGCATGCCGCCCAAAGTCTACTTCAACGACCAAGATGTCCGCATCAGTTATGACGTAGGATTTGACCGCTATTGGTTAGAGATTCAAGGAAGATCACTTTCCTTTGCCGGTAAGGGATTTGATAATTTCTTTGGTCTTGAAGGCGCAGATTTGCGTGAGCGCCTTACAGCAGTGCATCCAGAAGTTGACACCATTCTTCACGTAGGTGATTTAGAAACTATTGCGCGCGGATTGAAAACCGTTGCCAAGAAAGAAGCAAAAGAACAGGAACGCTTCAAGAAATTAATGACGGGAAGATAACGCTCCCGCGGGGATTTGAACCCCGGCTGTAGCCTTCGGAGGGTCACGTACTCCACGCCGACGAACACGTCGGCGGGATGCCGCAGAATACGCCCTTGTAGTGTTTATTCGGGCTATTTTAAGCTTTCTAAGTGGCTCGTGCATGATGTTTTCAGTACGAAAATATCAATAGTAAGAAAACACCCTAAGAAAAGGTGACTTCATCCTGATGGTTTTGGCGAATGTGTTGTTCTCGTTTCCAATTTTTGTTCAACCATCATAGTAAGTCGTTGCCTTAAATGATGGGTGTTTCCTTGCATGGCGTATCCATTCCAGCCCTGCAATATTTCCAGAACATCCTGCGCGTCTGCAAGCCTTGATTCGTAGAGATCGAGAAGCTCCTTGAGCCGGCGGTGGATTTTGCGCAGGTTGCGCTGCCGCACGAGCTTGTAATGGTAAAATACGCGGAAGCCGAGAAAGCTCACGCCACGGCTGAGAGGAATGATTTTGCACTTGTCCGGGTGCAAATCAAGCTTTAACGTTTGTAAGAACTTGCCAATTTGTTCCTTGTGCTTCTGCAAGATTGTTTTCGACGTGTGCAAAATGACGAAGTCATCAACATAACGGATGTAATACTTGGCTTTGAGTTTATGCTTAACGAACTGGTCAAGCTCGTTCAGGTAAACGTTTGCGAAGAATTGGCTTGTCCAATTGCCGAGCGGCATTCCTTTGGCTCGTGTCGTGCAAGGATTGTTGTCCAGGATCGTCTTGACAAGCCAAAGCACGCTGTTGTCCTTAATTCGCTTGGCAATGATGGCAAGCAGAACATCGTGTTCAACTGTTTCAAAATAATGCTTAATGTCTGCTTTCAATGCATAGCCTTTGACGGCATTTGCGTCTTTAGCACCTCGCACAATTTTGCCGTTATGCGTGACTTTTCTGAGAAATGCTTTGAGGCGTTTGAGTGCGGGCAGCGTTCCTTTTCCTTGCCGGCTTGCATAGCTGTCATGGATGAAGCGCGGCTCAAAAATCGGTTGCAGGATGTTGATGAGAGCGTGGTGGACGACTCTGTCCCGGAAGTCGCTGACGCAGATGGTGCGCGTTTTCGGGTCTCGGAGAATGAATTTTCGCAACGGTTTCGTTTTGTAGGTTTTGGTTTTGAGTTCTCGGTGGAGCGTTGCGAGATGCAATTGCCAATGTTTTTCGAATTCTTGTACGCGTGGATTTTTTGATTTGTGCTTTCGTGCCTTCCAATACGCGTTCTCGAGGTTTTCAAGGCTTATGAGCCGCTCAAAAAGATGTTTGTAGGTTTTCATCGGAAAAGTCCCGGAGGAGGGTCCTATTCCGAGAGCCGGCCTGTTGTTGTCGATGTTGTCGTTGACGTTCAGGTTGAACCTGTCGTTGTTGTTGACGCCAAGGGCAACCACCCGCTCAGTAGCCCTG
>CAYHVU010000101.1:0-2463 GCA_964360075.1 uncultured Methanosarcinales archaeon | reverse complement strand
TCATCTCTTTTCTTTATTTTATTGATATAATCCTTTGGATTAGGCGTATCTGTAAGAATGGTCACTATATCCTCAACAACAAACCACCATTCATCATTATGCCAAGTTTTTCGGATATTTTTCCCTTGAAACACGGCAAGCGCTTTATCCATACTTATCAAAGAAATTCATGTGTTTATAAATTTCACGTGCAGATGTCCAGTGAAACGCGCGAAGATTTTGGCATTCGGTGCACGCATAATTTCTATATAACCGTCAGCACACGATTCATATAGAACTTCAGCCAGGCCAGGAACGGCGCGAAAATGATTCCTGCGAGCATGACGGCCGTGAAGATGCTTGGTGTTTGCAGATTGAAGAATCTCCAGATTTGCGACCACAACAAAAAGACAAGCGTGGCAAGGACGTACGGCAGAATAAAACGGTGAATGCCAAGGATTCCATTGCTGAACGCGTGACTGATTGCTTCTTTTATTGTTGCGCCTTTCGCGACAAGCTCGTGCTGATACAGAAGCGTGAGATGCGTGAACAGGATGGCGACGATAATCATGCCCCAGACCACAAAAGTCTGCTGGAACGCCACGATAAAGAACCACGCTGCGAGGAACCACGGCACGAGCCAGACAAGGTTTGCGAGGAAGAAACGCCAGACAAATCTCGGCGTTAGCGGTTTTTTGAGCACCTGTCCCCAGCCCAATCCTTGAAAGATGACGTACGCGAACACTATCAAGATAAACAATACGATGAACGCGATGACGCTGTTGACGTAGAATTGCTTGAGCAAGTCGACATTCGCGGGCGTGAACGCGGCAGTGGGAAGATCCTTTGCCGTCAATGCGAGACGATAGACAACGTCGAGGAACAGCCACAAGAGTCCCGTGACGACGAGGACAAATAATATTTCGTACAAGAGCACGAAAATGAAGCGCAAATCGAGCTTGCACGCGGAAATAAATGATTTCCACACATTTTTGAGATACATTTAGAATCCTGCTCCGGGCTGTGCTGGTTCTTCTTCGATGACAGGTTCATCGGAGAGAACTTCATCACCACTACCGCCAGCACCATCTTCAGTTGCTGCAGGCTGCGGATTTTCGCCTGACGGCGTGACTTTCGTGCTCACGATTGGCACGCACACCTTGTTTTCCGTTCCGCCGATGCCGTTGTCGATCGGCGCCTTGAGCTCGAGGCAGACCTTATCATACTTTTTCCTGCTATACTGATTGATGGCGGACGAGCCCTGCGCGCTGATTGCTCCTCCCTTCGAGATTTCCTGAGGCTCAGGATACCACGCCAATGTTCCTCCCGAATGATGAAAAATCAATTGCGCAGAGTTCTCGACATCAGGACTTGATGCATAATATGTGACGCGGTAGAGATACTCTGAATACGTTCCTGTGGCGTCCGTGTATCGCACCGGGTCAGAACGCGTTGCCTGGATGTGCACTGCTGCGCGAATGCCAACTCCGGGCGTGACTGTCGTGATGATGGTGCCGCCGTAGTTTGAATCGCCATACTTCTCGCACATCTTTTGCGCGACGCAATCGGCGCCGAGCAATGCCTTGCAGAAAATAGCGTCTACTTTTTCTCTCCACGCGCCAATCTCATCCTTCATGAACAAGCCCCCGAGTGCGGCAATGCCTTGGTATTGCTGGTAGCCCTGGAGCAACGCCTTCGCGACCGAGAACACGCCGCCAACCCAGCCCAACGCGCCATCCGCGCCCGAGAGCCAGATTTTTCTCCATCTACCCATCAGCTTGTCCCAATCCGTGGGCTTTTCGGCTTCTACTGATTTAGTGTGGCGCTCGGCTGCCTTTGCGCGCGCTTCTGCATTTGGTTTATCGTCATCAATTGCTTTCTTTCCTTTGTCGTACGCTTCTCCTTCGAGTTCCTTGTTGTTTTTGTCGTAGAGATCATTCTTGCTGAAGTCTGTCGGATCATCCGAGCGTGTAAAGACTCCTGGCACAATTTCATAGAGAGTTTCACCATCAGGAAGCTCAATTACATTCACAGTTAATGATGGTTCATCTCCATCCTTTTTTCTCGTCTCCATATCTTTTTTCAGAATTTCAACATCATCATAAATCTCGAGTTTGCTCTGCTTACCAATAACGGCATCACCCTCCTTGAGTTCCGTACCGCCAACAAGCTTAAACGCTCGTACCTTGTTGCCAGTATCCGACTTATATTCTACAACTTTAATACCATCTTTATCAAGGTGCGAATACGTTGCTTCATCATCACTGTCATACATATCAGCCCAATTATCAGGACGCGGTTTTGTCAAGTCTTCATATTCTGGTTTTAGATCCCCCTTATAGACTTCATTACCATCCTCTGAAACAAACAAATCATTGCTACGAAAAGGACTTGATGAAAGATAGCCAACTCCCTTAACATATTTCGCGCCGTTCAGCTGCGTGCCTTGCTCGTCAAATTTTGCAGCGATGAGCGCAATCTGCC
>CAYHVU010000100.1:0-2474 GCA_964360075.1 uncultured Methanosarcinales archaeon | reverse complement strand
ACCCGCCATCAGGCACAATTATGCTGTACGAACGCGCCGGGAAGCGTCAGGACGGGAATTACATCGTGCAGCTCGCGGATGCCAAGACTGCTGTCTCAAAAAACAGTAACTCATTCACGGGATTCGACGAGGTGCTTGCCTTTGCCCCTTCAGAGAACGGAAAGCAAGTCTACATGGTGCGCACCAATGGTGAAACGCCAGAAATCGTGCGGTATGATGTCACAACGTCAAAAACAGATGTGCTCGAAATTAAAAATGGAACACTTCTCACCGGAACTGACACTTTGGTTAGTCATGGCACTGGAGACTCTGAAACGCTTTCCATCCATACACCATATGGTTGGTTCACCATCCAGGACAAGCGCTTGCGCATGGTCGACGCTCCAAAAGACACTGCGCCAACGCATGGCAGAGAATCTCCTGATGGCAACTATGTACTGGCGCATGGAGGGGAAGAGTGGCAAATCGAGCCCAAGAACGGCTCCTACTTTGCCGACTTTTCGCTCCCCTACGGAAGAGGCAACGCACAATGGATTGCTCACAAGAAAGAAACCAACATCGTGAAGGAACGAAACCCCGCCGAGAGCTTCCCAGGCAATCCAAACGTGAAGGCAGAACACATTAAATAGTTGATGATGGATACAACAACAGAAATGCCCAGAAGCATTGGAGCACACCAAAATGATTGAATTCATCATCCCCGCAGCAGTCATAGTCGCTGCCGCGGCGCACATACGTATCGTACGTCCGTCTGAACGCGGCGTTGTCGAGCGCTTGGGAAAGTTCAAGCGTATCGCAGAGCCTGGGCTGAACATCGTTATCCCGTTTGTGGACAAAATGACTCGCGTCAACATCACAGAACAAATAGACGACTGCGAGAGCATGGAAGTCATCACGCAGGACAACCTGAACGCGCACGTCGACGTGCAAATCTACTACAAGGTGCTTCCGGACGAATCAAACCTCAAGAAAAGCCAGTACGCTGTCGCGGACTTCCGCGATCAAATCATCAACCTTGCTCGCACGACTACGCGCAACGTGCTCGGTAAGCTGAGCTTCAAGCAGGCGAACAACGAGCGCAGCACAATCAACACAGAGCTCGAGAAAGAACTGCGCGTGCATGTCGCAAAATGGGGCATCGATCTTGTTCGTGTTGAGCTGAAGCAGATAGTTCCTCCTCCGAATGTCCAGAGCGCGATGAACGACGTCCTTGTTGCAGAACAAAAGAAAACCGCTGCCATCGACTTCGCGCTTGCGCTTGAAACACAAGCGGACGGCGAACGCAAGGCCACCATCAAGAAGGCAGAGGGAGAAGCGAAAGCAATCCAGGAGATCGAGCATAGCTTGAAGTCGAGCAAAACCTACATTGAATGGCTCAAAGTGCAGCGCTGGAACGGCATACTTCCGCAAGTCACGAACGGAGTGCCGTTCATGAACATTCCGATGAACAAATCACGAAAGGAAGAACCGCAGTGACCGTCGCAAAACTCGATGCCTTTCTCGAACAGCACAAAATAGCGCACGAAATCAAGGAATTCCCGATGGCGGTTGCTACAGTCGAACAGGCCGCGGGCGCAGTGCATTGCAGTCTTGACAAGATGATCAAGACTGTCATCTTCATTGACGCGAAGAATGAAACCTACGCCGCCATTGTTCGCGGCGATGATCGCGTTTCGATGTCGCGAATGTCGTTCGGCGTAAAATTGGATGGTTTGCGCATGGCAAAAAGCGAAGAAGTGCTCGCAAGAACTGGATTTTCTATTGGCGCAGTGCCACCATTGGGATTTTCAGCTCACTTCATTCTTGACGAAAAGATTCCGGACATGCAGTTCTGTTGGGGCGGCGGTGGCTCGGATAAAGCATTAGTCAAGCTCACGCCGAAAGACATCATCGAACACACGAAAGCACAGGTTGTGAGGATTACGGTTTAAATGAAGACACGTTGCGCTTGGTGTCTCAGTTCTCCGTTGATGCAAACGTACCACGATAACGAATGGGGGCGTCCAGTGCATGAC
The DNA here is from genome assembly GCA_964360075.1 of uncultured Methanosarcinales archaeon. Classification (GTDB taxonomy): domain Archaea; phylum Nanobdellota; class Nanobdellia; order Woesearchaeales; family ARS49; genus DSQK01. Next base: position 459 of record CAYHVU010000100.1, on the reverse strand, counting down.
GACAAAATTCTTTTTGAATTTCTGGTGTTGGAGAGCGCGCAGGCCGGCTTGAGTTGGAGCACGGTGCTGAACAAACGAGAAAACTACCGCGAGGCGTTCCACAACTTTGATTACAAGAAGATTGCTAAATATGCCGAGAAAGACGTTGAACGTCTTCTTGACAACGCAGGCATCATCCGCAACCGCTTGAAGATTCTGGCAACAATCACAAATGCACAAAAGTTCATTGACGTCCAGAAGGAATTCGGCAGCTTCAGCAAATATATGTGGTCCTTCGTCAACCACAAACCAATCGTGAACAAGATTAAATCCATCAAGGACACAAGCAGAACCAGCGGTTCTGCTGTGCCAGCGAACGTATGGCGTTCGCTTGGCATCAAAGCGACGAGCAAAGAGTCCGACGCGTTCAGCAAAGACCTGAAAGCAAGAGGCTTCAAGTTCATGGGTTCAACGATTGTC
>CAYHVU010000099.1:0-2570 GCA_964360075.1 uncultured Methanosarcinales archaeon | reverse complement strand
TTTTGACTCACTTACGCTCTGTCCATTCATCACGCTACCAAGAATCTGCTGCTGAAAAGAAAAGATTTGCCAAAAAACTCGTTGGGCTATTGCAGGATCCAAACGCACGCGTGCTTTGTGCCGTTGCTGGCAAAACAGTTGTTGGATTCGCAAACGGACGAATTGGACAGTCACCGCTCTTTGTTCTGCACAACCGATTTGGCGAGATCGACGAAGTCGTTGTTGATCATTCATTCCGCAAACAGGGAATCACTCGAAAGCTTATTGCTGGATTAATTGCTTGGTTCAAAACAAAAAAAGTCAAACGCATGGAATTAACCGTCGATGCGTACAATGCGGTTGCAATAAAAGCGTGGAAAGCGCTCGGATTTAACACACACTTGTTGATAATGTCGAGAAAAATTTAAGGAGTGTCTTTTTGAATTCTCGGATACGTTCCTGGCGCCATGAAGACTGCGGTGATTTTGGCGACGACACCTTTGTCTTTTTCCTGTAACTCGGTTGCGTCCATTCTTGAGGTTGCTAAAGCAATCAATTCGTTTTTGAGCGTGAGAATACTTATAGTTTCGTCCTTCTCGATATCTGCTTCGAATTTTGAAACACCAGGCATGTGCAGTAATGCTCCGTGACACAAGGATTCAACTGTTGAGTCCAACACCCAGATTTTTGGCAAATGACTTGCGCCGTTTTCCACCGGCTGAATACAATGTCTGAGAAATTTATCGTTCTTTTCTGTTTTCCAGTAATGAATTCCGTCTTCCAAATCTTGCAACGTGACCATTGTCTTTGCTTGGAACGGACCTGCCTTTGTTCGGATGAGTTCGGCCATGTGCGCGCCGGTGCCGAGCTTTTCTCCGACATCATGACACCACTTTCTGACGTAGGTTCCTGCTTGGCAACCCATCTTGAACAAAACATCTCTGCCGTTGACTTCCATGATGTCAATATAGTAAATCTCTCGCGTTCGCAATTGTCTCTTTACTGCGCTTCTGATGGGCGGAAGCTGTCGAATTTTACCCGTGAACTCTTTGAACGTGCTGTATACTTTGCCTTCGGGAACGTCTGCATGCAAATGCATAATGCAAATGTACTCTTTACCGGCTGAGAGAAGCGCTTGAACAATTCTCGTGGCTTTACCGAGTGCAACTGCCAATACGCCAGTTACCATCGGGTCAAGCGTTCCCGAGTGACCAGACTTTTCAATACCGAGAATACGCTGAACGTACGCTGAAACTTGGTGCGAAGAAGGACCTGCAGGCTTGTTCACATTCACAATACCATAATCAATCAACATCTCCATCGGACGCTTGTTCGGATCATGACCAAACTTGGCATCCGTCTTCGCTATTTTTTTTACGATAATCTCAGGATTTCTGATTTCAAACGGTAATGTGGACATGATAATTGTACCGAGAACGGGGTATTTAAATGGTTATGTCTTCAATTCAGTCAGGCAACGACGGCTCGAAGACCTCAAACTGTTCAAACAGTTCCAATTCGTCCTCGGGATAAATAACGTCCACATCTGATTGTTTTTTTCGTTTGTTCATAGGAGTCACCTCGTGAAAAAGAAAATGCCTCTCCAGCAATAAAGCTGGAGAAGGCCTTGTGCCTGCGAAACCGCTGTCGAGCCTCGGCTGGCGATTTCGGTCGCGCATACTCACCGCATTCATCATGTTGTGGTGCGCTCAACAGGCACTCTTACAGCCAATCAAACAACTTCGGTTTTCGTTTGGGCGTTCTGCCCATGATACGCTTGCCTGCAGCCCTGCTACGAACAGGACCTTTACCGCCCGGATGTTTCGCCGCGCGACGTTTGGCAGCAGCCATGAGCCCGCCTCGACTTGCTTTACGGTACATAGGTCACCTCCCCAAATTCGGTTACGATATTATTGCGAACGGCGCACGTGGTGTTCCTCGTGCAATACTTTACGATGTTTACCCGTGCCACTCGTCACGTTCTCCTTCGTTTCATCAATGATTTCGGGATTTTTCGTCGGAATCATGACGCCCATGATAAACAACACGCCACCGATGACGGAAAGCGCGAACGTCAACTGCCACGGAATCGCGTACGATGTGTACGACGTTCGCGTGTCGGTGTTTCCTTCCCCGACGGTCGTGATGGTCGCGGCAGCAGTCTGATCCGGCAAATAATAACCCACAATCCCCAACACGAAAAAAACAACTCCGAAAACGATAAGGCTGGTTTTCATACGCCACCTCCGCTAGGATGTTAACATATGATAAGATGACAAAGTATAAAACTATTTTGACACATTTGAGGGATTTCTTCTTCATCACCTTAAAAAAAATAATAATTGCGCAAATAAATAATATTCTTTAGACTCGATTCATTCTCGCAAATGTGTCACGCCACATTAATAGTTTGACATCTTTCTCTTTTCCATGAAACGCGTCTTCGTCGTCCACGGCTGGGGCTCGCACCCCGGAAAAAACTGGTTCCCGTGGCTGAAACAAGAATTGGAAAAACAAGGATACGCCGTGCACACCCCTCGCATGCCGTCACCATTTCTACCCAACCGCCACGCATGGGTACGCACACTTGC
>CAYHVU010000098.1:0-2572 GCA_964360075.1 uncultured Methanosarcinales archaeon | reverse complement strand
CCCAAACGACGGAAAGATTTAAATGCGGCCCTCCTGAATATTGCTGAAAGGAAAAGAGGCAAACTTGGGAAAACAAACATTCTACATAACTCGCGCAATAGACTATCCTAATGGACGTCCACATTGCGGACACGCATATGAGTTCGTGCTAGCGGACGCTATCGCGCGCTGGCATCGTTTGGCGGGCGAAGACGTGCACTTCCTCTGTGGCCTTGATGAACACGGCCAAAAACTAGAGAGAAGCGCGAAAGCAGCCGGCAAAGAGCCGCAAGCGTTCGTGGACGAACAAACAAGCTTCTTCACCGAAGCAGCGAAAGCGCTCAATGTCTCGTATTCAGACTTCATCCGCACATCAGAATCACGGCACGTCACAATAGTGCAAGACTTGTTTGAAGAACTTCTGAAGCAAGGAGACATTTATCTCGGAACTTACCAAGGCAAGTATTGCACTGGCTGCGAAGCCTTCTTTACTGACAAGGACTTGGTCGAAGGCAAGTGTCCGGTGCACAAGCGCGAACTTGAAACTGTCAAAGAAGAAAGCTACTTTTTCAAGCTCGCGAAATACCAAGACCAACTGACAAAACACATCACGTCACACCCCGACTTTATTTTGCCAAAAAAGAAACGCGATGAGATTTTGAACCACATCAAGGAAGGTTTGCACGACATTTCAGTGTCGCGCACGAGCGTCGGCTGGGGGATACCAGTGCGCTCGAATCCGAAACACACCATTTACGTCTGGATTGATGCTCTCCCTAACTACATCACGGCGCTCGGAGGACCAAAAGGCAAACTGTTCAAGAAATACTGGCCCGCGGACGTGCACATCGTCGGCAAAGACATTGCTCGCTTTCACGCAGTCATCTGGCCGGCATTGCTTTTTGCGCTCAATCTCGAACTGCCGAAGAGCGTGTACACGCACGGCTTCATCAACTTCGGCGGCGAGAAGTTAAGTAAAAGCACAGGAGTTCACGCAGATCCGCTCGAAATCGTGGACAAATACGGCTCTGATGCGTTCCGCTACTACGTGTTGCGCGAAATCCCGGCCGGCGAAGACGGCGACTTCACCGAAGAGAACCTTGTTACTCGAGCTAACGGGGATTTAGCAGATGGAATTGGGAATTTACTCAATAGAGTGTCAACGCTCGTGCACTCGCATTTTGCCAGTAAGATTCCGAAACCGAGCACGTTCCAAGCCGTCGACAATGACTTGATTGCGCAGTCCGCAATCACGAATGACGTTGATACGTTGATGCGCAAATACGAATGGCACAAGGCAGTCGAGAAAGTCTGGGACTTCATCCGGTATTGTAATCGCTATCTGTCCTTTACAACACCGTGGAAACACACGGAAGATAAAGAGCGGCTTGCCACGGTACTCTACTCACTTGTCGAGTCTCTCCGCATCATCGCAATCCTGAGCTCACCGTTCATTCCGACGACGTCCGAGAAGGTCGCAACGCAATTGGGACAGAAAATAACTTCGCTCAATGACGCCGTGTTCAAGAAAACGACGACAGGCACGCTCGCGCCAGCGAAACCCGTCTTTTTGAAGCTTGAGTTTGTGAAAGAGGATCCCTTCGCCAAGATTAATTTGAAGGTCGGCGAGATTAAGGACGTTCAAAACCATCCGAACGCGGACAAACTATACGTGTTGCAGATCCATTTGGGCAACGAACACCGACAGCTTGTTGCTGGCATCAAGGCATACTACAAGCCTGAAGAGCTCAAAGGCAAAAAAGTGATTGTTGTTACTAATTTGAAGCCAGCGCAACTGCGCGGCGTCGAAAGCCAAGGCATGCTGCTCGCGGCCGAGAAAAAAGGCGTTGTGAAAGTGCTCGACCCCGGAAACGTCTCTGTCGGCGAACAGGTGTTTGTCGACGGCATAACCCCAAAAACCGAACAGATAACGATTGAGGACTTCAGCAAGATTACGTTGACGACGAAATCAAAGAAGGTTGTTTATGGTTCTTTTGAACTCAAGACACGGCACGGCAATGTGACCTGTGACATTGATGACGGGGCGAAGATAAAATGAGCGAAGATTTAAATACACTCTTCCATTCAATAACATTATGAAAACGCTCACCGCTATTGTCCACAAAGAAGAAGATCTCTATGTCTCAGAATGCCCTGAAGTTGGAACCGCCAGCCAGGGCGCAACGATTGAAGAAGCCATTGCGAACCTAAAAGAAGCGACCGAGCTCTATTTAGAGGAGTTCCCATCAAAAGACAAACACCACCCAATCTTGACGACATTTGAGGTGACAGAGATTGCCAACGCTTAAAAAGAGTTCTGGACAGGAGTGCATCAAAATTCTTTGCAACAAGTTCGGCTTTCGTGCGGTGCGTCAAAAGGGAAGTCACGTTGTTCTGAAAAAGGAAACACCCGATGGCACTATTGGAACAGTCGTTCCCTTGCATAAAGAGCTCAAACTACCAACACTCCGGAGCGCGCTTAAGCTCGCGAAAATCAGCGAAGAAGACTTTGCACAACACCAATGACCCTTGCAAAATGGTACATACTTGTTGTCGGTGCCTTGTTCCTTTTTGCCGTTGGGTTTACGCTCGT
>CAYHVU010000097.1:0-2599 GCA_964360075.1 uncultured Methanosarcinales archaeon | reverse complement strand
GTCAAAGTGTTTCTGACTATCATTTGCGGGTGTGTCGTTTGCCATGGGTTGCTCTTTAAGTGTATCGCTGTCAACCCTCTTTTCCGTAGAACCGTACGTAGGACTGAGGGGCGCAGGAGGAGTATATAAAGCTTTTGGTTCTGTTGCCACTGGTAAGTCGTCAATTTGTTGGTCTACTGGTTCACCCTCCACACCTTGCACAGTTTCAGGCGACGAAAGCGTCGGTTCCTCGGGAAGCGTGAACACGGCGGCGCGAGCCGTCGTGCGATATATCAAACCCTGAAAATCAGTTTCGAAAGAAGACGAGTCAATCATCTTAATCTCAGCCAAGGCCTTCCATACCTCTTTCTCAAGCTGCGCCCACGGCTGTAATCTTTTTTCGTATGAAAACTGCGCCAACGCCGCAAACTTGGGAACAAAATAAGATTCGAGCTTCGCCATCTCTTCGGCGTATTCAATCGGGGTCATCGCGGTATCATTTTCCCAATCTAGAACGCGACGTTCCAACGGGATCGCCGAAGGTTGGGCACGGAGTTGCGCGTACAAGGAAATATCCTGCTCCAAGAGCGAAAGAATCTTCCTTAGTTCATCTCGTTCATTGACCTTCTCAGCGACGATACCGCCAACCTCAACATAGAACTGCATGAAATCCACATACTGCCCTGCAATTCCTGGCTCGTCCTCAAACTTACGCTTTAATGTCGCTTCAAACTTTTCGCGGGGCACGCCCAGAAGCGATGCCGCGAATGTCTCTATATCGAACGCATGCGTTTGCTCTTCTTTCGGCACGATTGCTGCTTTCAATTCGTCGGTCGTGGGGTTGACATTTGGCGCAGTTGCCGCATAATAAACTGAATCAAATTCCGATGATTCGAACTCACTGCCACGATAGACTGCTCTAATGTACAATTTTGCATGCTCGACAAACTCGTTGAATCTTTTATAAAATGCCTCGCGGTGAAGGGGCGCAAGATTTGCAAATAAAGGCTCCTTTGCGTTTCTCAGATTAAATAGTTCATGTTGGGTATAATCTATTACGCTCATCTCGCTCGATAAGTGTTCAGTCAACACTGGCTTCGTCAATGCAGGATTCTGCTTATGTTGCCGAATATCGTCGGCAATTCCACGGATGAGCGGTCTGCCCTGATACAGGACGCATTCGAGCTGTGCTCTTGTAACAACCAAATCTTTGCACCAGTCAAACTTCTTAAGTAATTCACTCTCGTGGCCAGCAGAGGTTCCTTGTGCTGTAAAGAGCCCATTTTCAGCCACATGAAAATTCTTGAACTGTATCTGCACATAATCCGCAACTTTCTTATCCGATTTAAGAATTTCTTCGAGGAGGGGATTGCGGGTCTGTAGTTCATTCAACATTTCGTCGACAAATGGCTCCAGCTTCCGCGTGACACGCTCCCAGAGCGCGTCATGATATGCCACATCAAGCTCTGTCTCGAGTTTCTTGCTTTCCGCAATAAGTGTTTTCTCAAGAAGTTGCTCAATGCCATCAGTCTCTGCAGTCAAGGCATCCGATTCTTCTTTTGAAGAATGAACACCAGAATACCACTCATCAATAGAATAATCGAGCACAGACACGGGCAGCTTCCCTGCCTTTTTCCTGCGCTCTTGCGTAAGACGTACCTGTCGCTCATTGAGTGCCTCATCCCAATCGAGTTGCGCCTGCTCTTCCAGGAGGATGCCGGCCACGCGTTCAGCGTGTTGGGCATCGAGCGCGAGCTTGGCCGCGCGGTACGTCGCCACCTGTAATGCGAATTTAAAACTATCTTTGAAATAACGTTTGACATCAGGATTCTGTTCATAATATGTCAACATTTTTTTCAGGATGTCATCATCTTTCACGGACGCGAACTCGCGCCCGAGTTCCCTGATGAGGTGCGTGCGCTGACTATTCAGCTCGCTCGCGGAAGGCAATGATTGAGCAACTGTAGGCGGAATATCAGACGGTACAGGCATCGTCTGCGGTTCAAGTGGGTTTTCTCCATCAGGAATAAACCGTGCGTCAAGCGCGTCCAACGGAGTGAATATGTTCTCAGGAAGTCTCGCGGAAAAAACTGAATAGTTTGCTGACGGCACCTCCGGCATTGGCGGAGTAACGACAACCTCAGTCGACTGCGGTTCACGAACCTGCCGATATGCCTGTTGTGCTTCATCTCTCTTTTGCCGGATGAGATTCAAAAGATACTGTTCGCGCGCAGTGCGCTGTGAGCCGTGCGGCTCACTATAAATCTGTGATTTCGAAACGAGATGATGGATAACATTGATGCTCTCCAACGCGTGCTCAAGGTCAATCTCTCCCTTTCTCAATTTCTTGAATGTCACATCGCATTTGTCCTCAACCTGTCTGTTGATAATCTCTTTTGTCGGTTCAGGTAGCACAAATGCCGAAGCTGGCGCTAGTTTATGAAAAGAAGATGCCTTCGGCTGCTGTTCCGGCTTCCACCAATATGATATGACCCGTGCCCACAACCCCATAGCATCGAGAAAAGAAAGCCACTCTTTAATAGCTTTATTATTGATGAGTAACAAAACTCAGTAAAGCTGCAAAATCCACATTCTATATATACTCCTTCCTTGGAAAATC
>CAYHVU010000096.1:0-2647 GCA_964360075.1 uncultured Methanosarcinales archaeon | reverse complement strand
ATAACCCGTCATTCAACCCGGACGGCTTACGCCGCCGGTTAATTCTGCGTTAGCCGTCACTCAGGAAATTGCAAAGGATAAATAGTCATGCATGAAATCATTTGTCCGCACTGCAAGAAAGCATTCAAGATTGACGAGGCCGGGTACGCGGACATTCTCAAGCAGGTTCGCGACAACGAGTTCGAGCAGCAGTTGCAGGAGCGGCTCGAGTTGGCCGAGCAGGACAAGCAGAATGCCGTTGAACTCGCGACAACCAAAGTCACCAGCGCGTTGGAGAAGGCAGCCGCAGCCAAGGATGCTGAGATCCAGGATCTGAGGGCTAGGCTCGATGCCGGTGGGGTCGCACAGAAGCTCGCCGTTACCGAAGCGCTAAGCGCCTTGGAAAAAGAGCGTGACGCGCTCGCGAACGACCTCAAGCAAGCACAGTATGACAAGCAGACCGCCTCCCAGCTTGCCGAGGCGAGGCTTGTGAATGAACTGCAGCAAGCTGCCGCTACGAAGGGCGCGGAAATTCAGGGCCTGAAGGCCCAGCTCGACGCCACCGAGGTTGCGCAGAAGCTCGCGATTACCGAGGCAGTCAATGCAGTCGAGAAGGAGCGGGACGAGCTGAAGAGCGGTCTTGAGCGAGCGCAGCTTGAGAAACAGCTCGCCGAGAAATCGCTCAAGGACAAGTACGAGACGCAGATCAAGGATCGTGATGGTGAGATCGAGCGTCTCCGGGACATGAAGGCTCGCCTGACGACCAAGATGGTTGGCGAAACCCTCGAGCAGCACTGCGAAACCGAGTTCAACCGCATTCGAGCGACGGCGTTTCAGAGGGCTTATTTCGAAAAGGACAACGACGCGCGAGCAGGCAGCAAGGGAGACTATATCTTTCGCGACTCGGATGAGACTGACACTGAGATCGTCTCGATCATGTTCGAGATGAAGAACGAGAGCGACGAAACAGCTTCCAAAAAGAAGAACGAAGACTTTCTCAAAGAGCTAGACAAGGACCGGAATGAAAAGAACTGTGAATATGCGGTTCTCGTTTCACTTCTTGAGCCTGATAGCGAGCTTTACAACTCCGGCATTGTCGATGTATCCCACCGCTATCGGAAAATGTATGTCGTCCGGCCGCAATTCTTCATCCCGATTATTACGCTGCTGCGAAACGCCGCCCAGAACTCACTGAAGTACAAAACAGAGCTCGCGCTAGTGAAATCACAGAACATTGATATCACGAACTTCGAGAACGAGCTCGAGTCGTTCAAGACTGGCTTCGCCCGGAACTACGAACTGGCATCCAAGAAATTTAAGACGGCTATCGAGGAGATCGACAAAACCATCGACCATCTTCAGAAGACCAAGGATGCGCTGCTCGGTTCTGAAAACAATCTCCGTCTTGCCAACAACAAAGCCGACGACTTGACCGTTAAGAAACTGACTAAGGATAACCCCACAATGGCAGCAAAGTTTGACGAGCTCAAGAACGATGATACTTCCGATTCTGAATGATTCGTACCCCCACTTCCGCTAAGGAGAGTGACAGCTAACAAGTCATTGCGGGCGGACCGACTACGCCGGAGCCTGAATTCCACGTTAGACGTCAGGAAAAAATATGAAAACATCCGATCTGAGTGCGAAGATCAAAGAAAACGGAATAACTCCGTTTATTCTCTATGACGAAGCCGATGATGATGGCACATTAAGAGTAAACAGTGAATTGGATGAATATTTATCAAACCTGAAAACTATTGGTGTAATTACTGTTCTTGTAAAAACAAAGAAACTGACTCAGGAGGATTTTGATAAAGAAATACAGGTAGAGAGCGATGACGAAGAATCTGAGGAAGCCAGAATAATTGATATATCGTCAATCATTAGTGAACTGGAGAACTATAAAAAGTTTATTGGAGCAGATGCGTTTCAGGCAATTGAATGCGTGATCTCTGGGCGAGTTACCTCGTACGAAGTGAAAGAGGAATGGTGGGAACAATTTAAAGAATTACGGGAGATGGCCTACGAAAAAATAGATGAAGACCAAGAAAAGGCATTGGAAATGGAAGTAATTCGTCAAGAAGAGGAAGAACAAGAAGTTGAGGAAAAAGAGAAACAGCTACTGAAATCTCTGGATGAATTTCTAAAAGACGAGGAATTCATTTCCCTCCCTACGCAAAGAGCGATGATGTCGTATGTCATGGACAAAATGCCTGAGCTGGAAAATTTACCAGTAAAGGACGTTAGATCGAGAATACAGAGATTGCATGGACGAATTGACGCAAAACGCAAACGAAGAAACTGACGTCTAACTATGTGTTCGAGGCGGACGCGGTGATACGGCGCACCGTTTCCTGTTGTGTCCGTGCCCCGCGCCGCTCAACACGGCGTTAGCTGCCAAGGAAAGCCAGAATGACTATCGCAATAACGTTGAAGGTAAATGATGGAATTGTCATCGCATCAGACAGCGCTTCGAGTCTTATTGCCAGAGATCCGAATGGAGCAACGTTTGTTGCCAACATCTATAACGCCGCAAACAAAGTATTCAATCTTCGGAAAGGTTTGCCCATTGGTGCTGTCACATGGGGTGCGGGTAGTATTGGTACCGCATCTATATCAACGCTCATAAAAGACCTTCGTGAGCGGTTCATGGACGAAGATCCTTCTC
>CAYHVU010000095.1:0-2650 GCA_964360075.1 uncultured Methanosarcinales archaeon | reverse complement strand
TCGTAACCGGTGTGGCGCCGACCATGATCACTGTGCTTTGCGATTGAAATGCAACGGAAGAAACCTCAGGCCCAGGAATTATAGGAACAAGCGGAGTAATCGGATTACTCACGCTCTCGCACGTATACTTCGTCGCGGGATCAGCATCCGGATTGCAGTAGGACTTGTCGGGATTGAGCTTGTTCTTTTCGCCGCAGTTGTGGCAGATGGTGCCAGGGATGCATTGCGCGGCTGCCTCTGCCTTGGTGCCGCAGAAGCAGTCCTCCTTTTCTGCAGTCTTACCCGTCAGGTCACAGACCTTGACGCCGCTCGGATAGCCCGCAGTTCCCGCATAACTCCTAGCGCACACTGCCGGCACAGTTATCGTCTTCTCCTGGATGTTTCCTTGCGCATCCATGGTCTTCTGCTGGAAGTTCGGCACGTACGTGGCGCCGAACTTCGTCTTCATCGCGTCGAAGAGCTCAAACTTGACTTGCCAGTTTTGCGGCGTGATTGCTGCGTTCGCGCACGCGCCGGAAGCACCCGTCGGGGTATAGACAAGTCTCAACTCAGAATCTTTTGACATTTCTTTCAAGAAAGTGATCGTTATAAGCGCCTGCGTCAGCGTGCTATCTCGATAAATGAGTTTCTTCACATCAGTGAGATCAGCCTCGCCGACCTTATTGAATTCACCAAACGTTTTATCCTTCCAAGTCCCTACTGCGACTCTTGTATATACATCCGCATGCTTGTTGCTGGTGAACACGAAAAGCAAATCGACAGGCACGCCTTCCTTTGCCTCATTCACGGTTGTGCCACTGGGATCGATGAATGATTTTGCGGAAACGCGCGGGTCTGCACTGGACGCGCCGAGTCCGGTGTACGAAATAAAGTCCGCTGGCGACGAACCCGTCGTTCCGCCGAAATGCGAGTCCTCGATCTTTGCCAGCTGGATGTTGTAATCGTTCGCGCCCGTCTTGTCGACCTTGACGGGCTGGTATTCGCCGTACGCCGTGGCTGCCTTGTTGGTCGCGACAATGTTATTCGCGCCGTTCTTGACTTCATAAGTGAGATACTTCGTGTTCGCGCCCGAGAACGCGCCGCCAGTCTCGCGCGGATCCGAGGTTCCGAACAAATCAATCGGGACGGTGAACGTGGGAGTCTGGTCAAGCAAGATAGGCGCCGAGTCTACCGTCGGGTTGCCCTTGAACACGGCACCCACATAATCTCCGCCAAACACGCAGCTGAAGAAGGGATTGCCTAAGAGCTTCAAACTGCAGAAGTTCGGCGCATCCGAACCTGTGAGATGGATTTCTGCTTCGACTTTCGGCGTCGGGTTCGGCGTGTTGCCTTGCGCGTCCTTGTACGTGTATTCAAAGATTGCCTTGTCGTAACGCACAGCAGAAACGCCTGACTCTGCCTGCACCGTGAAGTAAATGTCGGCGCCAAGATTGCCATTCTTGCCGATTCTGCCGGAGCCGAGCTGGTCGTCAACAACGTCAAGCGTCTTTTCTTCCTGTCCATAACAGTCGCACGCGCCAGGAGGTCGGCCTCCACCGCCCTTATATCCATCGCGTTCCTCGCACGTTCGGCTGTTGGAACATTTGAGATACAATCTATAGTCAACGTCCGCGCCTGCCACAAACTGCACTCCTATGTGGTAGAGCCACGTCGTCAGTCCTTTCGGTGAAGTTGACGGGTTGTAAGAAACATACCTTCTTTCTGCCGGGAACACGAAGGCCGTGCTGTCCAGCGGGATGCTCTTCACGGTCTGCTCAAAGAGACCGCCGACATTCAAGTCCCATTCGCCCGTGAACGCGAACATGCAAACACCGTGAATCAGATTCCCTTCCGAGAACATGTTCTGGTAAAGCGCAGTCTTGCCGTAACGGTCTTGCACACCCTTCTGCGTGTTTTCGCCGGCATCTGTCAGGATGCTGATGATGTCAAACTGACCACGGCCGGCGTCCGTGCCCGACCCTTTTGAGCCGAAGCTCTTGACAAAGCAGCGCAATACGTCCGCGAGCATGTCGCAAATCAGTTTGCTGTAAAGCGTGTTGCACGCGCCAGAAGAACCTTGACCCGTGATTCTCACGTGGTCAACACAAGTCTTGATTGAGCCCAAGACCGCGCGCCAATGCTGCAGATAACCCGCAACCGCAGGCAGGCAGACGCATTGGATGCTTCTGAAGATGCCCTCGTCAACGGGCTGGACAATGTATTCCTTGTCCGGAATCTCGATGAAGTCCGCAATTTCATTATAGACACGGGCCGCGTTGCTGTTGCACGCAGGAACATCAGAAACTTGATTGTTGCAGAGTTTAGTGTTGAAAGCCCTATAGGCATCGCTACGCTGGCTTTCGGGCTTGACATCCTTGAAAGAATCAGTAAAATCACCCGCACCATTCACATAGATGAAATTGGTGGACTGCGTGATGGGCTTCTTACTCCCTCTGGCTCCTTTGGTTGTTTCACCCGCTGCCGTGATTTGATTGGTCCCAAAACCGCTAGAGATGACGTATGACTTCTTGTCATCTGCAGGTTCGACAATGATGATGATTTCACCGCCTTCCAACGCATTTTTCTTCGTGATTTCTTCATTGTAATGCGCATTCGTCTGGAAGAATTCCGGTTGCGCCGATAACTTGTCAGGATCGCACAAGCCCGTATA
>CAYHVU010000094.1:0-2789 GCA_964360075.1 uncultured Methanosarcinales archaeon | reverse complement strand
AAAGCCAGCAAGAAGGAGGATGACGCCATGGCAAAGACCATGACCGCATCTATAACCGACGGCCAGATCGACAACCTTGTCGACAAGCTCCGTGCCGCGGTGCGCAAACATCGTGGCGAGTTCGACTCCAATGTTGTTCAGCAGGTACTCGGGGTCGAGAATCTAGGCATGGAACTATTGGTGCCGTTTCGCAAACGCGTGGAGGCGGTCAGTAACTTGATCGTCCGCCACGTGAAGGTGGACCGTTCGCGCAGTCCGAAGCAGGTGCTTGATGCCACGGGTCGCAGGCAGTACGCCAGTAGCGATGTGGTCAAGGCCATGCCGAAGGGTGAGACCGACGAAGGAGAGGTGTATTTCTTCAAGCCCCGTCCCGAATCCTACGACAAGAACGGCTGGATCAGCGACGACAATCTGGAGAAGGAGCTCGACTTCCACGGCCTCAAACCGTGCGACCCCTACAAGCTTTCCAAGGTTAACGCGGACGATCCGGCCTTCGCGGACGAGCATCCCAACGCCACCCATTGGCAGGATGCCGACGGTAAGTGGTGTTACGCCGCCTTCAACCACTGGCGCGACGAGCGCAGCGTGGACGTCAACAGCAGCGACGACGACTGTGATGACGGCTGGTGGTTTGCCGGCCTCCGCAAGGTAGCTCTTGGGTCTTGAATCTCGGATCTTTTGGATCCTTGAAACTTGATCCTTGAGTCATTCGGTCCCGCGTCTATGTTTGCGACAAGCAAACAATGGACGCGGGACTTTTCTTTTGATACGATGCAAATGGTAATAGGCGAATACGCGGGCGGTTACGGCTTTCCGCTGCCGAATCCAGTATCCATACGCCCAGAATATCTTTGACTACGGTTCGAGATAGCGTGGTGTATGCAGACACTTCAAAAATGAAGCTACTTGGTATGGAATGCTATGCGAGTATAGCTCGCGAATTCGATACAGCCCCGAGAGTATTCAAGGGGCAGTGGCATGGATGGCATCCCATACATTACATTGGAGCCGCCTTCAACCACTGGAACGACGAGCGCAACGTGAACGTCAACCGCAACGACAACGACTGGAATGACAACTGGTGGTTTGCCGGCCTCCGCAACTCTCTTCATTTCTCTCCCATTTTACTGGGAGAGTTTTGTTTTGCGAGCTGGCCGTTCCATCCGCCCAGCATTCTGCCAATCTCATCAACTTTTATCGACAAAGCTATGTATTTTTTGTTATCGAGCGATTTTGTCTCCCAGAGTATCATTAAAAATATCTTGAGCGTATCAACCTTTCGTATCGCTAAACGCACATAGGGTTGCTTTTCTTCTCGCGCGAGAAAGCTCGCTATGGCGAGCGCCTCTATGATTTCCACAAAAAGCGTGTCAACCCTTTGGCCGAGAGAGTGTCGGTGTGTTTTGGGCAGGGTTTGATAATACCCATACCAAAGCAGATATGCGTCCTTTGTCTTCTGCAAGAGTGGCAAAATGCGTTGGGGGGGGTACACTTATCAGTATGAATAGAATTCAGTTCGTTCATGCTTACAAGTATATCATTTCTCTTGAAAATCTTCTCGAAGCGTGGAAGGAGTTTGCAAGAGGTAAGCGGTCCAGAAATGATGTACAAGAATTTGAGCTTAACCTTATGAGCAATATTATTAAACTTCACAATGATCTTGCCAGTGGCGTGTACATGCACGGAGAATACCAAGCATTTAGAATTTGCGACCCAAAGCCAAGGGATATTCACAAAGCAACTGTTCGAGACCGGCTTTTGCACCACGCAATCTATCGAAAGCTGTATCCATTTTTCGACCGAACATTCATCGAAGATTCTTTTTCGTGCAGAATCGGGAAGGGAACGCACAAAGCGCTCAACCGCTTTCGCGCCTTTTGTCGTATCGTGAGCAGAAACAACACGAGAACGTGCTGGGTGTTGAAATGCGACATTCAAAAGTTCTTCGCGAGTATTGATCACAAAATTCTCTTGGATATTTTAAAAAAGTATATTCCCGACGAAAAAGTTCTGTGGCTTTTAGAAAGAGTAGTCGCGAGTTTTTATTCAACGAGACCAGGAATTGGCCTGCCCCTCGGCAACCTGACTTCCCAGCTTTTCTGCAACATATACATGAATGAATTTGATCAATTTGTAAAACATAGATTAAAGGCAACATATTATGTTCGATACGCAGATGATTTCGTGTTTCTTTTTGAAAATCGCAATTGGCTTGTCGAGAAAATCTCAATCATTCGCGATTTTCTCCAGGAAAAATTGCGCCTCGTTCTCCATCCAAAGAAACTATCTCTCAAAACCTTGGCTTCGGGAGTTGACTTTCTCGGCTGGGCGCATTTTCCAGATCACAGAATATTGCGTACAAGCACGAGAAAACGAATGAATAGAAGAATACAGGAGAATCCCGCGCCGCAGACATACATTTCGTATCTTGGATTGTTGAGGCATGGGAATACTCATAAAATTCAGAGGGTTGTTGAGAAAGAATATCTTTTATCGCAAGAAGTCTCGACCCCACTCTCCATAGATAGACAAACGAGCCCAAAACAGCTACAATCAAGGAGAAATGAAGCGATACAACCCGCAACAAATTGAACGGAAGTGGCAGAAGGTTTGGGAGGCGAAAAAGACCTGGAAGACTGACATCAAGAAGGTCTCCCTACGGGAGATGTCCCGAAGGGACACAAAGAAGCCTTACTACAACTTGATGATGTTCCCGTATCCGTCGGCGGAAGGATTGCATGTGGGCAACGTGTACGCGTTCACGGGTTCTGATATTCACGGCAGGTTTC
>CAYHVU010000093.1:0-2954 GCA_964360075.1 uncultured Methanosarcinales archaeon | reverse complement strand
TCCAAGTCCTTGATGTGGAACAATCGCTCTCCCTCCAACTGCACGAGCTTGTTGTCGATTTGCAATTTGTAGAACATCTTCTCAGGCGAAAGCTTGTCTTCCTTCCTCTCATGCGCATCGTTCCATGCTTTTGTGCGCTCAAGGATATTGCCCCAGTTGAGCTCTTCCATCGCGAAATGTCCTTGCTTTTTGTCCTTGCCTTCGATCCATTTCGGAACTGGGTTTGTAAAAATATCGGTCTTGATCCTTTCTGTTTTTATGCCGGTCTCAGGATCGATGACTTCTTCGGTTTCATAAATCGGCACTTTCAGCTTGATATCTTCCTGCACTCCTTCGATAAGACGCCCCGTCTGTTCGTCCGCGAGGATGTGAACTGTCTTTCCGTACTTTGGTTTTCCGTGCTCATCAAGTAAAGGCTTTCCTTCCTTGTCATATTGCGTTGCTTCGCCCGGGAACAGTTCGAACTTCACCTTGCCATCCTTCTCAATGCCTGTCAAAGGCCGCTGGAATTCGCCGGAGTGCATCGTGATGGCTCCTCCGCCGGCAGTTTCGGCAGCGAAATCAATCGCTCTTTTCAGCTCCTGGAATGTCTGTTCGCGAGAAGCCTCATCAAATCCGCGATTGGTCAATCCCGCAAAGCCCTGCACGCCGACAGAGGCGTGCGTGCTCAGCTCTACCCTGTTCACTTTCGCCAACTCTCTAATGGCGCGACGCGTCTCCCAATCAACGCCTTCAGGCGTGATTTGGCCGGAATAAATGTTGCCCTTGCCCGTGCCCATGAACCCGATTTCGACTTTTCTGGCGCCTTCACGGATTTTTGCAGTCAAGGGCTGCAGCACGTCGCGAGTGGCCATGATGCTGACGCCTATCTCGGAAATTTGCATCAAAGGCTCTGGCTTGTGGCCTGGCTTGAATCCGCCAATAGAAGGAATGTCCTCGCCTTCAGGCCGATCCATTGCGTTGAGATAACCGCCAGTGTATGACATCATTTCTCCCAGTAGCGCTGAATCTGTTTCAGCGCTCGCTCGCTGCGCGTGAGGACTTCGCGAGTGTCTTCGTCCTTCACTTCTCGTTTAACGTTGCTCAATGATTGCATCAAATCACCATAATATTGGACTGCCTGTTTTTCGGGCGCGGTCAATTCCTGACCGTCAGCCACCTTGTCGCGCAAACTCGCGATTCTCTCGTACGCGTTTCTCGCGCCGAAGTCATACGCAGTGCGCAACAGCGCTTCTTTGGGCTTAACATTCTCAAGTTCGCTCTCAAGGTCTTTCGGCTTGAACAGCTTTTTGACATTTACTTCTTTGTCCTTCGGAATCTCGACGCGAGTGATGATTGCAAGCTCACGGTTGGCTTCCTCTTCCAAGGTGTTGAGCGTCGCGATGCGTTCTTGCGCTTGCCTGTGCGACTGCGCCAGCGCTTCGTCAATGCGTTTGCGAAAGTCTTGGATGGCTTCCAAACGCTCTTGCGGCGACTTCTTGCGCAGCCCGTCCACATCGATGGCAATCATCGACGTGAAAATGAGGTTTTGTTATTTAAAGGCTGTGAACTGCGGTGCTCATCTTGCCTTAATGCAAACTCTTATCAACAATCTTTTTCATTCTTTCAACGAACTCTTCGGTCATCAGCGCGTACTTGGTGTATTCGTCGCCCTTGATTTCCTTTATTTCGCGGTGCACAATCATCTTGCTCAGATTGTAAAGGAACCTGAATTGGTGGGTGTATTTTGGCTCCAAATGCTTTGTCTTTACAAGCTTCTCTTCCAAAAGGTCGGCGACATGGTCTGGACTTGGCGGAATTTCACCTAGAGTCATCAACGCAGCGTGCGCGGAATCAATGGCTGCCCAGTACAAATCGAGAGTGGCTTGCAGGATGTGCCATTTGCTGTTGTGCAATGTCGTGGGCGCGCGCATGTAGTAGCTCCAGATGCTCTCAGACGTCGGACGAATCCTTCCTTGGCGCAACAAGAGCTGCAACGGGTCGAAAAATCCAACATCCATGATGGCAAGCCCATCGCGCAGGATGTTGATGCCGACAGGATCGCCAGCGCGAATGTATTCCCAGAAGCTAGTGAGTCGTAAGGTCGTGATGTGCAACCTCGGAGAGAGCTCGGTGACGAGCTTTTCGACAATTACGCGATAGGCAGTGATGATTTCGTGTCCGAGCTCCATCGTGACGTCATCAACGATGATGAGCACGTCAACATCGCTTTGAGGAGAGCGCTTCTCTCTCGTTGCTGCCGAGCCAAAGAGCACGATTGCCTTCAGGAAGTTCCCGAACTCCTTATAGGCGTGCTGCGCGAATTTATGCGCCAACTCTCTATCCGCATGGTTGTAGAGCTTGAGAACAGGGTTATCTCTCGGCCGGAACGTGAACTGTGCCATCCGACGAAAACGTGCTCACGAGCTTTAAGAACATTTGTCACTCTTGAAGGATAGTTAAGTCTGTTGCTGGAATCGTTTGGCTGCGTCCTTCCTTGACTCCCCCGCTCGGTTTTGGCGCATCGTAACAACGCTTTAGCGCGCAAATCCAAGCTCGCCACGAACGGTCAAGCTGGGGAAAGCAAAGCTTAAAAGCGCAGTAAAAGGCAAGTATTCTGTGCCAATCACCATAAACGTAGGAAAAACTGGGCTTTCGGATACCATACTCGAAGAGATCAAGCGCCAGCTTGAGCGTCACGAAACGTTGAGAGTCAAGTTCTTGCCGTCGTGCGAAAACAGGAAAGAATTAGTCGCTTCCCTCGCGGAGCGTATCGGCGCGAAGAAAGTCCGCAAAGTCGGCTTCGTCGTTGTTCTTGAGCGAGTTTGACCATCCACTGGACAACCTTCACAGTAAATTTAATATAACCTGGACCTCTTGCAAATCCATGAGACGCACAATACGTATTTCTGATGAAGCGTATGCGCTTTTGCAACGCAAAAAGTTGCCTGGTGAAAGTTTCAACGCAGTGATTG
>CAYHVU010000092.1:0-3106 GCA_964360075.1 uncultured Methanosarcinales archaeon | reverse complement strand
GCGGCTACGAAAAAAAATGCGCGTAGGGGTGCTTTCTTCACTCTCTCTATTTTTTTTGCCACGCCTCACTTCGTGGCTATAGTAAGAATACCACTACGAATATAAATACTGCGTGTGGATAAGTGTGAAATTTTCTGCGAGATTTTACGGGGTAAAAGAAAAAACCGCCTCCATACAGAAGGCGGTGGCTTTGTTGTTCGATTCGCAACTCATAGATATCACCGTTTCCACTCAGGGATTGGGTGCACTTCAAAAAATTCCTTTCTAATCGCAGTCCATTCATCCCCCATCACTTTCAGGATTTCCTTCTTTGCCGGTTCCAAACTATATTTCATTGTTCCTTCAATGAAATCTTCACTACCGTCATTGAAGTGTTTCGCCTTCCTCCTTAATGCCGCTTCCATGTTGTTCTGTACGGTTTTCTTGTCTTTGACATACCACAACGGAACCATCGGTCGTGAGGTTTCTCGTTCACAATACGCTTTAACTGCGGCTGCGTTTTCACTAACAATGAAAAGTTGTCGGTCCGAGAGCATGTGGCGAAATCCAAGTTTTTTGTTATCAATCTCAAATGAGATGTTGGCCCAAAACATCTGCATCATTGGATCACCGGTATCAATCGGTTTGTTTGCTTCAATAGTCCACTCTTGCAAAGCTGGCAACTTCGCATACAACTCATTCCACTCCTTCATTCGTGCATCATAATCCTTAGCTCGTTCCTGATTCTTTTTCCACACTTCCGAACTCCACGCATTAACTCTGACATCATAACTAAGGCCGGAACTACTCAAAAGCATTCGTTCGCCGAGATGCAACCACATCTTAACGTTCCAGACGATGGCAGGCATCTCTACTTTCTTCGCGTCACTGATTGGTTGCCAGGTGACTTGTAAATCGCCGTCAATATAACGAAGCAATGCCAGCAACTTTCCCACATCCAGTGTTCTGCCAGCTTCATCTTTTTGCTGAATTTTGATGTTCACCGGAAATTCATCATTGCCCAAGGGTACAGGACCCTTCCAAAGCAGAAATGTGATCCAACCTTCTTCTTTTTTCACATCATCTTCGGTCACCGCGGTAATCGTATTTGAAAGCGCATCTTCCTTTCCATTTGCGGTGACAATTGCAGAGACAGTGAAATTCCTGAACGGATCAGGGTATTGGAATAGATTTCCAATGTTTCTTTGATCAACACCCTCAACAATCGAATGGCAGCGCACATACATCACAACTTGCGCACTGACTTGTTCTAGTTCGGGTGATAATTGAACCACTCTGGTCACAGTCAATTCGTATGGCTCTACAATGTCGTACTCTGGACGATGTTGCTTCACCATTTCTCGAAACGCCTTATCCGCGAGGTCTTTAGCATCCTTCTCTGAATGTGCCAAGACAGGATCTTGAGCAGAGCGTTCGAACTTGTCCAAGACGTCCTTCGTAGTGCGATGTGTCAATTTCGCTTTCGCTCGCCAATGGTATTCCGTCTTCATTTGCGCTTCGGTTTGGCTTCCCCAAAACGCAACAACACAAAGAAATGCCAAAAATCGTGTTTTCATGGCTACTTTCCTTCTTTCTTTGCTTGGAGTTCTTGAAGTCGAGCGTATTGCACTTGAATGCGCCCTTCAATGTCCTTGAGCTCTTTGGCCTGTTTCGTAAATGTGTTCAGCCGCTCAATAAACGAAGATTCAGCGGCTTCAAGAGCTGCACGATCGTCCATAACTTGCTCAACGAATCTTTTGGAATCATCTTGCAGCTTACGTAAGCGATCTTCTCGAAACCCTTTCTCTTTAGAGTACTGTTTATCTTTTTCACCAAGAGTGTTTTTCCTTGCTGTTATGGCATTCAACTGCACAGTCAAAGAGTTCGTCACCATATTCCGCTTTTTCTCCCAAGCCGTTCGCCACGGTGCATGCACACGGCAGTCTTTATACGCGTTACCGTCGGGACACCTGCTCGCAGCAAGTTCAACAAGTCCTTTCTCAAATGTTTCTCTCACGGACTTTTCATCAAGCTCAATTCTTCTCTTTTCATCATCAATTGATTTCACTTGCTGTCGCTTCCATACTTCGAACGCATCCTCTGCCTTACGCAGACTTTTTTGAGCGGTGCGAACAGGATCATCTTTTGATTTTTTATCTTTTGTGTTAGATAGTCGCCCTCGCTCCTGTTCAAGATAGGTGTTCTCCGCATTTATGCTTTTATGCTCCTTTGCAAGCTGGGCAGACACATCCGTATACATTCCCAGAAGATCCGAGAGAGTTTCTTGAATCTTTGTCGCTTCATCTTGTTGTTTCGGATCGGTTATCGACAAACGAGGAGCAGTAGCACGTTGTCCTTGAACTCCTTTTATTTCATTCAACACTTTGAGCTTGCTCATGTACACTTGCGGAAAATTATCCAGCACACCTTTGAACAGGGACGGACGATCGGGCGTATCGAGCCCGATACGCCGCGCAATCGTATCAACAAATGTAACGCAATCCTGATTGGTAATACTGTATTCTTTTCCATCCCACTGTTCTCGGATTCGTTGAGTGGCTTCATAGTCAGCTTTACTAACTTTGACAGTAAGAACGCAGTACCCTTGTCCGGGATTTCGTAGATATTCGTCGAAGATCATTCCCGCAATTGGGTACTTGAAAGAGATAAGGGGTACTATACCTCCTCTTTTTGGATCAAAACCAAATGCCTGCGCAGCACACAGGCCACGCTCAACATCATCAACAGACCAAACTATAAACGCATGCCCAGGTGACAGCGATCCGCGCATAGCCCCGTGACCAATTGGTATTGGAACTGTCGCGTCTCGAGCGCAAAATGAAACGCAGTAAATGGACTCTTGAACTTTCTTAAGATTACGATCTTGCGCATAAGTGAGAGTAAAACACACAACAAACAAAACAAACATTGCCAAAGGTCGTTTTTTCATGATCTCTCTCCTTTTCTATATTTAAATTTTCAAAGGTCAGAATTTGAGTACTATACCTTTTATACTATAACTTCTGATATTTAGCGAACATGCGCAATGGGTTCGATAGCTTTGAGCTTTATGTGGACCTGAGGGGAATTGAACCCCTACCTCAGCAATGCGAATGCTGCGTAATGC
>CAYHVU010000091.1:0-3184 GCA_964360075.1 uncultured Methanosarcinales archaeon | reverse complement strand
AGGGGTTTTACGGTTGCGTTACTCGGGGCATCAAAGCCCCTGCGTTACTCACCCAAATCCCACGCAAAGATTTTCCAGCTCTGAAATGTGGGTTGCCTCATTTCGAGGGAAAATCTTTGCTTTCGGGACTTCGTAAAACCCCATACGTTATGTGCAATTGAAAAAGTGCGCCTATAGAATGCTTTTTAAATTATGACTCGTCTCACGTGAAATTCACGTGTTTCTTGCATGTTCAAATAAAGAACTTCGCGATAATCAGTCCCGCGATTACGCCGCCTAACAACAGCAGTGTATAATGCACGGCTGGATGCACCGCATATGGTTCCGCGGGAGAGGGCATCTCTATTTTGGCGTCGACTTCCTCAGGCATGTTATCCGCGCTCTGATAATAGCTTTCCGAAGCAAACGGCGTCGATTGGCGCAATTCGGCAAGGCGATTGCGCAATTTCTCTTCAACATCCGCTGCCGTAATGGTGGGTTTGGGTTCCAACATCTCGTCAGGCAGTGGCGCAAATGAAGGCAGCAACCGATCAACAATGACTTCGTGCTTCAAAGGTTTAGCATCAATCTCAACTTTCGTGACTGGCTTTGAAGCAATGCGTTTCAAGGACGAAAACGTCTTCTTGCGCACGGCTTCCTTCTTCACTTCACCTAATTTCTCAAGTTCACCAATACGTTTCTCAACAACATCAGCCATTTTCTTCTGGTCTTTTATCTTCGCCAAACGTAATGCAAGCTGATCATCCTTGACCGCGTGATAGATCCAGTTGTAAAAGTCATTCTTGGCGTCGTTGACGTGGTGCGAAAACTGCGCTTTTGACAGGCGTCGCAACTCGCGTTCCAATTCGTAGAGATTCCGCAATTTTCCGCCGTCTTTGATGTTGAACGTGTTCTCGTTCCGCACGTCATCCAGTTGGCTCATCGTTTCAACGCTCGTACTAAATGTTTCAAAATCGCGCGTTGGTGGTCAAAGCGCGACTGCATCTTGCGTAACTCATCAGCGAGACTCTTTTCGTTGAACACGTTCTCAATCCAGGAAGCAAAGTCATTCTTGGCTTCATTGACAAAGTCCTTGAACAACGCATCAGGCATAGTTTCCAATTCATCAATCAGTTCATACAGCGTTCGTAACTTGCGTCCATCCTTCAGCACGAACGTCTTCTCTTCGGGCGCGTGGCCAGTAATGGCGGTGCGCAAGGTGACGACAGCGTTGCCACTCGCTAACGCATGCTTTTTCGCCTGAAGCTGGTGCTTCTTCGCTTTCACCCTTTTCACCTCTTTGGCACTCTCCTTGTCTTGGTCATTTTTAAAGGTTACCCATGTTCTAATGCCAATGCCTTCAGCCTTCTTGCGGTATTCTGCGCCATGTTCAAGCGTGTCGGCCGTGCCTCAAAGTCTTTCGCGAGCTTCTCGTCCGAGTACAAGTGCAGCACCCAGTTCTTGAAGTCGTTCTTCCCCTCATTGACGTGCGCCCGGAAGGTCGCGTCATCCATTCGCTTAAGTCCATCGAGCAGGTCCGCGTAGTTGCGGAACACAGCTCCCTGGACTGTGTGGAACTGATGTTTTTCCGGACAGTTCACGAGCAACGGGGTGGTCTTTCCTTTCATTGCCTCACCTCATGTCGTCACCCATTGCTGGGTGCGTTGTTGTAGATCTTTTAATGCGTTCATGAACGTGATGAATCCATCATAAGGCGTCTCGTACGGGTTGAAGTACGCGTGCACGTCGCCGTCAGCAAACCATTTGGTGCACATGTAGTAGAAGTGGTCGCTGGTGCTCAGTTTTCTCCACTGTTCGAGCAACTTCTTGTCATGCTTCACCAACGGAAGCAGCGCATACAGTTGATGGCTGGCCGACAACTGCATTGAGTTGCCAAGCCACGCGGAAACATCGCGCTCAACGTCCGCCCACGACACCAGTTGTGGCATATCCAGCGTCGCGACAGGCTTCAGTTTTGAGGCTTCCGACGGCGTGTGGAATCCGATGTTGCGCTTCAACAATTCGGAAGGCAACTTCTCGAGGAATTTGAAGATGCCCGTGTCCGCCCATTGGTGTTCGCCGAACGTCTCGAAGTCCATGAACAAGTTCACTGTGCACGCAGAACGCTCTTCCGGAGATTTTCCTCCAGCAGCATCAACCCAAGAAGCGAACTTCGGAGCCGTCATCGGATGTTCCTTCCAGTTTTTGTCCGAGAACCTGAACGCGATGTCGTCGGACAATTTGTAGTTTTTCAACAACAGTTTCACGCCGTGCTTTTCGTACACGCGATTCGGGCTTCGCCAGCCGAGTACGTGGTCAGCTCCCTCGGCAAGCACTGCCTTGAAGCCGAGTTTTGAGACTTCGGCCGCGAGTTCATCCGAATAAATCAGTTCAGTGTTCCTGAACACTTTAGGTGTTTGACCAAAGAGTTGCTTGATTATCTTGGAGTGCAGCTTCACCTGTTCTGCGAATTCTTTTCTATCAAAGAGGAAAGACAAGCTGTGATGTGAAGTCTCTGCCAAAAACTCGACGCGACCTGTTTTCGCCAACTTCTGGAAATTCTCTATGACTTCTGGCGCCCACGCAGCGAATTGTGCTAACGCAGTTCCCGTGATGCTGAACGCGCACTTGAATTCCTTGTGCTTATTTAGCAATTCAAGTAAGAGCGTTGTAGTGGGCAGATAGCATTTGTCTGCCACTTTGCGCATGACTTCCGCGTTCTTGGCGTCATCAAAGTAGTCATTTCTCTGTCCGATGTCAAACACCGGATAGTGCCGCAATCGGAACGGCTGGTGGACTTGGAAGTAGAAGCAGACGTTCATGGAGTCACCGCATAATGGAGCTGTACTTCATTTTTTGAAATCTTTTTCACGTCTTTCAGGAGCAATGAAATGTTCATCGGCACTATGCCGCAGAGCGGAATGCCATTGTTGAAAAGCAACGGTTCGATGTCCAGGTAGATATCGTTCACAAGACCTTCCTTGAGGAATGAACCGTTGGTTGCGCCACCGCCTGCGACCAGTGCGCGTGTGAACCCGTGGCCTTTCATGAGCGTGAGCGCTGCTGAAGGCGTCTTGGCGATGACGGGGTTCGTTGTCATCGGCGTGAAAGGCTCGTGCGTCATGACGACGATAAGCACATTCTCGAGCTGTTTGTTTTCATTGCCGCGCACCATGATCTCATAAGTCCTTTTGCCGATGATGAT
>CAYHVU010000090.1:0-3186 GCA_964360075.1 uncultured Methanosarcinales archaeon | reverse complement strand
AATTGGGACCAATGCCGTAGCAAGCTACGGGGTATGAACCCAATTCGAGCAATCATGACAGAACTTGGTTTCATCAGGAAACTCTTTTCCACATTTAGGGTAGTGTTTCATTTTATACCTCTTTGTTTTTAAGATGAACAAAACGTCCCCGCGGGGATTTGAACCCCGGCTGCGGCCTCCGCAGGGCCGCGTACTATCCAAGCTATACGACGGGGACTTGGATATGTTCAAAAGCTAATAGTCGCTTTAAATACCTTTGCCGCGTTGAAAGCCATCTTGCGCGCGAGTACCGAGACCAGATAGTCCCGCAAGGGAACGCTTGCGGCGAGCAATGAACTACGCAAGCGTTACGAGCGCGCGGCTTTCAACGTTCCGCGCGAACGCTGGTTTGAGTACAGCTGTTCCACGTCCTGCAACGTATTCACGTCATCGGCACCTCGATCTTCGCGCAGTTTGACAAAACGAGGAAACCGCAATGCGTAACCAGAACCGTAAGTTGGGCTTACCTGGATTTCCTCGTACTTGACTTCAAGCACGATCTTTGGCTGCACCATGACGACGCGGCCTTCCGTTGAGACGATCAAGGGCTGCAAAAGGTCAGTCATTTTCTTGAAAGTAACCCCACCATCAACTGCTTCCTCTTCCTTTTCCTTGAATCCCGTGCCGACACGCCCGATTTCCAATAAGTCTCCCGAATCAGGATCTCTGACTGCGATGATAAACGTCGCAAGCCACTGTCCGCGCTTTCCTTCGCCCCATTCTGCGCCCATGATGACAACTTCGAGCGTTTCCATGACTGGCTTAACTTTGACGCCTTGGCCAACGCGAGCGCCGGGCACGTATGCTCCTAAGAGTGATTTGACCATTATGCCTTCATTACCGGCAGCAAGACTGCGTTGGTAGAACTCTTCGGCGTCCGTTTCGTTGTCCGTCACGAGCTGTTCTGCCAAGCGAATCTTGAACGGTTCTGACGTCAAGAGCGTCGCAAGTATTTTTCTGCGTTCCGAGAACGGTTCTTGCAGCAAGTTCTTGCCTTCCAATGAGATAACATCGAACAAGTTCAGCTCAACCGGCAATCGCACCGCGATTTCAGCAATGTCATATTTGCGCTTGATGCGCTGGCTGATGTTTTGGAACGGAACATACTTTTTCGTCTTGACATCGAATCCAACTGCTTCACCGTCAAGAATGAATGTTGCCGCGTTGATGCGCTCACGGACAAGTTGGACAACTTCAGGAAATTGCAGGGTCACGTCTTCAAGGCTACGCGTGAAAAGAGTAATCTTGCCGTCTTTCTTGTGAATCTGCATGCGAAAGCCGTCATATTTGTATTCGAACGCTGCCGGACGACCAACAATCTCGAACGCCTCTGCAATAGATTGCGCTTTAGGGTAAAGCATTACCTTAATCGGAGTTTGCGCGTTCAAAGTAATGTTTTGCAATCCCGCACGACCGTGCTCTTTTGCTGTCCGAGTCACAGTCGCAAGGTCATTCGTCAGATTAATGGCGTGTTGCACATCATCCATTACTTTTGCGTATTCTTCTCGTTGGCCATCATCCAAAACTAATTCCTTTTTCACGACATCATACGGCGCATTCGTCAAAAAAGCCCACGCGATTGCGTCGCGCAAGGTTCCTTCACCCAACCCAACACGCAAGTCCTCAAGCACGGTGCGAACAAGATATTTTGCCTCCAGTGGCGTCGCAGACGTCAACAATTCCGCAACAAGCTGCTGTTTTGCATGCACCACGCCTGCGCCTTCAAGAGTTGCTAACTTACGCAAATTATCGAACACTTTCTTAGTCGTCAATTCCTGCGCAAACAGAGTTGCTTGCCTCTTTTTGCCCGCGAGTTCAAACGCAGTCTCACCAAGATCGCCTGTTTTCTGCCAGATGGCGTCAATCACAATCTGATCCGCGCCTGAAGAGAGCGCAAGCGTCTTCACCACGAGTTGCGAAGCCATGCCGATGACGCGCTGATCCCATGCGGGAAAGATGCGCCCTTGCACCAAGAGAAGCACGTGCTCCATTTCTGCAACAGGAATGACTTTGAGAAATTGTGATAACAAATACGTTTTCTCGAGACGTTTGCTCGTCTTTGCGAGCTGCTCATAGACCCCGACCACATCCCCGTAGCGCATAGAACTGCTCTCGAGCAACTCTATAAAAAAGCATACCATATCCCAGACCAATAATCAATTTAAAGCAGAACGTTGTTGACAGGTTTTTGATGAGCACAACGCCTGATTTTAGCCACCTGTTCCGACGCACAGGGATTGATCTCGTTTCCAATCCTGATTCTGACATCCCTCCCAAGCTCATCGAGGAGCTTGAGCGTCTCCTGCTGACTGATGGAATGAGGCTCTCTGTCGCGATTGCAAAACAAGGTTACGCACCCCAGCAACTTATCAACGACATCCGTGCCTATCTCGGACTTGAACAGCCGCGCAAGCAAAAAATTACCACGGCCTGCATGAATATCGCAGATGAGCTCAGCAAAAGCTACTGAAAGCTTTATAAATCACGTCGTACTCAAGCAGCTATGCACAAAAAGGAGGAGATGCTGTCAGCCTTAGAGACAATCAGTTCTCGCAGAAGCATCAGAAAATATCTTGATCTTCCGATTGAATTCGAGAAAGTGGGCAGAATCCTCGACGCAGGAAGACTTGCTCCAAGCGCAGGAAACCTGCAGCCGTGGAAATTTATCCTCGTCATCGCGCCTGAACAGCGCGGAGAAATCGCAGAGGCGTGTCTGCAGCAGTTCTGGATGGCGCAAGCGCCCGTCTATATTGTTGTCTGTGTCGAGCCGAAGAAATCAGAACGCTATTACGGAAAAAGGGGGGAGACATTGTACGCGTTGCTCGACGGTGCTTGCGCGCTTGAAAACATGCTATTGGCCGCGCATGCGCAGCATCTTGGCGCGTGTGCAGTGAGCGCGTTCGACGAAGCGATGTTGAGAAGAGCGTGCAAGATTCCAGACAACATCGAGCCGATTGCCGTCATCACGCTAGGGTATGCTGACGAGAAGCCGAGCGCGCCGTTGAAATTTGAATTGCACAATCTAGTGTTCTTCCACAATTACGGCAACCGCGTCAAGGACATCGCAGAGGTTTTTGCCACGTATTCTACGCACGTCTCGAAGGCGCTGCAGACCGCAAGAAAGTGGGCTGAGAATGTGCTGAAGAA
>CAYHVU010000089.1:0-3187 GCA_964360075.1 uncultured Methanosarcinales archaeon | reverse complement strand
AAACTCCACTCGAACCATAGGCCTACTGCTTAAATAGCTATATTTAAACACAGAAGTATATTTAAGTAAGCTTTAATAACCAATAGAAAAATGTTTTTAACTTTCCTTGGCGGGAATGTTAAAAATCAACTGTGGGTTTGGTAAATTCAAAGTGTGTATCGAATTGGCGTTCGGTAAACACAGCTACAGACCGAGTTCGTTGGTGACGAGACCGATCGTGTTCTAAGAGGCATTAGTATAAAGTTGCATTTAAAGGTTTTGGTAGTGGAACCTATATACTGCAATATCCTGATGCTAATCAGAAACAAAACGGGGGAAAACCACCATGGATTTTATCGTAGAACAAGCGCGGCAACACCAGCAGCGCGAGGAAGATTTGAACGTCGGACAGGCAAACATCAAAGTCATCGGCTGCGGTGGCGGCGGAAACAACATGGTCACCTGGCTCTACAAGCGCGGCATCAAGGGCGCCGAAATCATCGCGATCAACACGGACCAGCAACACTTGAAGATTTCTGAAGCAGACAAGAAGTTCTTGATCGGCAAAGACGTGACTCGCGGTCTAGGCTGCGGCGGCTATCCTCAAAAGGGCGCAGAGGCAGCGCAGGAGAGCATCAACGAACTCAAGGCAACGCTCAAGGGCGCGGACATGGTCTTTGTCTGCGCCGGCATGGGTGGAGGCACCGGTACTGGTTCAGCTCCTATCGTCGCGCAAATCGCGAAGGACATGGGCGCCATCGTCATCGGCACAGTAACAATGCCGTTCAAGATCGAGCGTGCACGCGTTGACAAGGCAGAGTTCGGGCTTGCGCAACTGCGCAAGTCATCCGACACTGTCGTCGTCATCGACAACAACCGATTGGTGCAGATTGCGGGCAACCTGCCAATCCAGCAGGCATTCGCGGTCGCGAACGAACTCATCAGCACGATGATTCGCGGCATCGTCGAAACGATTTCCGTGCCATCGCTTGTCAACCTCGACTTTGCGGACGTGAAGGCCATCATGATGAACGGCGGCGTCGCAGCAATCGGCGTAGGAACTTCTGACACGAACAACCGTGTTGACGAAGCCGTCCGTGGCGCTTTGGAGAACCCGCTCTTGGACATCAACTACGAAGGCGCTATGGGCGCGCTCATTCACGTTGTAGGCGGGCCCGACATGACGCTCGAAGAAATCAATCGAGCCGGTGAGTTAATCACTTCAGCGTTGGACGAAGACGCCAACGTCATCTGGGGCGCTCGCGTCCAGGAAGACATGAAAGGCAAGTTCATGGTGATGACCATCATCACCGGAGTGACTTCGCCATACATCACTGGAGCTTCCGTCATCAAAAAGGAAGCCGCCGCGCGTGTCGCGAGAGTCTCGGACGAGCTCGGAATCGAAATTGTGAACTGATCGCCGAACTGCTCAAGCGCACATGGTCACTTGAGCATACCATTCTTCGGCTCCGCACCACCCCCAACAACACGCGGAGCCACTAGAGGGCCCGAAAGGGCTTTCTTTTTTTTTATTTTTTGATTCTCTCTTCCAATGAAGAATGTTTCGGCACGTACAGTATGCCTCGTTTGAACGTCGCGCGCGTAAAGGTCTTATTGCTCGGAAAATTGTTTTTGTTGATCTGCACATACGGACCTGTTTTGGGATATGACACGGCAAACTGGCGGATCCAGTCCCATTGAAAGAACCAGACGTGTCGTTCGGAAACAAATCTATCAAACGAGGAACTTTTTATTTTGTCGAGCGGCGGGTTCAGATCATACAGCAAGAACGCCCAGTACAACTCTTTTTCGGGATTTTCTTCTCTGAATTGGGCAACTTGGTACTGGTGCACGGCCCAGACGGACGAATATTTCTGATAGCGTCCTTTCATCTCAACACCGAGGGTGTCATCGGCTAAATCAATGCCTCCGCTACATATTGGGAGCGAAAGCGCTCTGCTGAGCCAGTCAAGATGACAGGCTTCAATGAGTGTAGTAACGGACCGTCCCCCCATACATGAGCACGTTTTGAGCGATGATATAAAGATATCGCGCCTTTGCTCCGCAACGTTTAAAAACGTCCCGTCGTGAACTTCTCCCATGCTCAACCTCATCGGTATCGGCCTTTCGGACGAGAATGACATCTCAGTAAAAGGACTCGAGCTCATTAAAGCATCAGACATCATCTACTTAGAAAGCTACACCTCACTCTTGCAAGTTCCAGTCTCAACGCTTGAGAAGTTCTACGGCAAAAAGATTCTCTTGGCAGACAGAGCAACTGTGGAAAGCAAAGCCGAAGAACTTCTGTTGAAGCCTGCGAAGAAGCAAAATGTCTCGTTGCTCGTCATCGGCGACTCTCTTTCGGCGACAACGCACACGGATTTGCTCATGCGCGCGAAAACACTCAACATCAAAACAAACATCATTCACAACGCTTCTGTTTTGACGGCAATCGCAAATACGGGTTTGCAGCTCTACAAATTCGGCAAAGTGGCAAGCATTCCGTTCACGCACGACGGCTACGAGCCGGAAACGCCATACCAAATTCTCGCGGAAAACCAGTCCATCGGCGCACACACTCTCTTTTTGCTTGACTTGAAACCCGATGAAAACAAGTTCATGACGGTCAACGACGCGCTCGCATACTTGCTCAAGATAGAAAGCAAGAAAAAACAGAATCTCATCACCGAAAAGACACTCGCCGTCGGCTGCGCGCGCTTAGCCGCAAAAGACGAACTCATCTTCGCAGGACCAATCAAAGACGTGCTAAAAAAGAAATTCGGCAAGCCCGTCCATTGCCTCATCATTCCAGGCAAACTGCACTTTGTGGAAGAAGAAGCGTTACAGTCTCTTCAATAGTTATATTTATATATAACTTCTCCTTAGAGCGTCGTATGGATACCGTCGAATGCAAAGCCAAGAAGTGGGGAAGCTCCATTGGGGTCATCATACCGCACGGCATCGTCGAACGCGAACACATCAAACCAGAAGATGCCATTAGGATTAGCGTCAGCAAGATACTGCTCGCCAAAGACTTGTGGAAACTAGGGAAAATCACATCGTCGCGTTCCATTGAGGAAATACGCAAGGAGTTCAAATCAGGATGGTGAACTATTTTTTCGACACCTGCGCAATTATCGAGCTCTTTGAGAAGAAAGCAAGTTATATGCCATTCGGTGAATTCCCTCTCATCACGACCACGATGAAC
>CAYHVU010000088.1:0-3307 GCA_964360075.1 uncultured Methanosarcinales archaeon | reverse complement strand
GATACAAGACTATGAGATTGCCCGGCTGGGACACATTGAGCAGGAACTTATCCGAAGAACGCCACTCCGCAACTCACAACCGTCGCCTGCACACCAAGAATTTTCGAGGAGTTGACGCGCTCAATACTTGCCGTGCAGGTTTATATAGTACTGCACAACAAGAATCCGGCGGTTTATCGTCGGTATACTGCGCACGTGTACGGCCGTTCTGGAACACATTATCTTGTGCGCATAAGGGGTGGCACCGAGAATGAATGAGTGGAAGTGAACTTCTTCGGTGTTTGTTGTTCTGCTTCACGGTTTTGCAAGACTGCGTTCTTGCTCTTTTTTGTCGTCGGTCTTTTTCGTGAGGCAGATTTGAGTTGCATCCCAAGTTTGACAGTTGAGTAGAAATAGGTCTTAGGGTTTGTCTGAATTTATGACAACACAAACAACCCTAAGACCCAGTGGACTTGAGAGCAACAACAATATATCCTTTCCGGTCGGAACCGCCATTGCGGTGAAGAAATACAGCGAAAAGCTTGATTTCGACCGTATTTTCTCTCGCTACAAGAAGCGAGGCGTTGGCCTCTTTCATTTGATTGAAGCACTGATTACTTACCGTCTCACAGAAAATGGCAGCATCTGCCGTGCAAGCGAGTGGACAAATCGCCTCGATGTGTTGGAACAGTTCGGCCTGAGTGCATTCGAAGAACGCACTCTGTTTCGCGCATTGGAATCAATTGGCGGCAATTACGAAGAGATCATACTGTTGCTGCAAAATAGCATTTTTTCCCAGTATGAGTTCCCTCATACTGATGTGAATATGGACTGGACAAGCTTTGTGCTGTGGGGAACCAAAGCAGAACTGGGAAAATATGGCTATAGTCGAGGCCATAGGCCTGATAAGAAGCAGATAACTGTGGGCATCTCACAGTTGAGCGCTCCGATGAACATTCCTGTCGGATTGACTGTTCAATCGGGCAATATCAATGATCAGACACATTTCAAGTCAACATTTCTACAAGTATGTTCGATGCTCAAAGAGAATTCAAGAGTAGTGTTTGACAAAGGCGGCCAGTCAAAAGATAATCTTGATCTTGTGCTTGCGCACAAGATGAAGTATCTCTCTGCCAAGAAGCTCAATTTGAGCGATGACAAGCGCATCAAGACTTTTGCCAAATCCGCCAGTAATTGTGTTGATGCAGAAAAAGGCATATACGGCGAGATCATAGAGTATCCGAGTCGTGTAGACTGCTTCTTTTTCTCAGAACAATTGCAGCGCGACCAAATCGAAGCAAAGCTTCGAATGGCCGAGAGAAAATTAGCTGAAGCCAAAGAAATACAAAAAGCACTCGATAAAGGCAAATCCTTGCCAAAGCGATTTATGCTCAATAATCCGCTCGTCAAGATAACATATACGTACCAGACTCGGCTTTCAGAACTGACAGATGCGCAGGCCAAACAGCTCGTCCGGGCAGCCGCCATCACGGGTAGAGAGGGTTTTTTCTGCCTCGTTTCGAGTGAGAAATTGACACTTGAGCAAGCACTCAAGATTTATCGGATGAAAGACGCGATTGAGAAAGTGTTTCAATCTCTCAAAAACGACATAAACATAAAACCATTGCGAGTATGGACGACAAAAAGCCTCTGCGGCGCAATTCTCATTGGCTTTTTGGCGCAACTCATCATATCGCTGATGCGATATGACTACGCGCCGCTCAGACAAATCGCGCCAAAATTCATCAAAATCAGCCTGATGAATTTGACAGTTACGGTCGAACGCGCAAAAACAAGCATCAAAAGAAGAATTTTCTCCAATTTTGATACCATAAATGAGCTGATTTGCTGCCGGCATCAAGCAATAACGTGAAATTTTGTTAAGAAAAAGCAAGAATCTTGACTTCTGTCAAACGCCTTTTTCCAGTGAAATAATCGAGAAACTGTCAAACTTGGGTTGCATTATTCACGCGCGCGATGGGTTCGTTCTGTGTCAAAACCGTTTTGTATCCATTGTGGGACTTGGTTGCGGGTGAGCACGGGAGCATACTCGCGGAATGGTCGTGCGTAGGCGCTGTGCGTGACCACAATGCACCAATTACTGCCATACTTTCTCTTCATTGATTCGGCTTTGGTGAAGAAACGTGCGTGCTGCAAGGGACCAACAACCTCGACCGCATAACTCTTTCCATTGTGCGTGAACGTGATGTCGGGCGTTTTCGCATTGCCGCCGACCTTCAGCGCGCCAACCTTGTCCTTGAGCTGCTGCACGATGCTGTGCAGGACAAACGTGTGCGCAAGCGTCTCCCGCGACTGCGGCTTGATGTAAAACGTTTCCCGCCGCACCCTGCCTAACGGCACAAATTCCAGCTTCACATACTTCTCACGCGCCAACAACTCGTAGTCTTCCGGCGCGAGTTCGGCAACACGGTGCAAGGGCGTTGAAAGCAAACCCTTCGGATCGTCTTCGTAGACCGTGCGGAAAACAAGTGGAGCCGATTCCGCACCCGAAAGCGATTCTTCGGAAACGGTATCAACAACTGGCCCCTCCCGCACGACGTTCTTTACGCAGCCCTCTGCTTGCTTTTCAACATCAAAATCTTCGTCGTCCAGCGAGTCATCGTCAAGCTTGTCCAGATTCACATCGCACCGGAACACTGTTTCAGAGCGTAAGAGCAATAACGCGCGCCAAGAACAAAAAACGCACGCAAGTGTTGCAGCCAACAACACAAACGCCGGCCATAATTGCCGTATCGCACTCCACGCCAGCGTCGCAAGCTTGTCAACAAGCAAATAGGTTCCGAAAATAATGAAGCCGTAAAAAAATACGCTCACCCAAGCCCCGTCAGCTTGTGATGGCATCCTTGAACTCCACCGCTTTGCGTTTGAGCATCTCCCGCAATTCCGTATCGTTCTGCAACCACTCCGTAAACGGACTCTTCGCGGTCGTCGCCGGCTTCTCAACTTCCTCAAGCTTACTCTTCAACGCCAACGTAGGGTCAACAATCTCGGCACACCTGCAACAATACAATGCAGTCGGGCTATTGATTTCTCTGCATCGCGGGCACGCTCGCGCCTGCGGCTTGTAAGCAATCGGCTTCTCGCCCGGCTTCATCCCGTTAATCCGCAGGATGTCTTCGTCCAAGTCCTTGCCAGAAATGTGCACGTACAGCGAGGGCATTCGGCTGCCTTGCATCCAGCCGAAATAAGAATTCATCTGGAACTCAGTCAAGTGCCGCGCCAGTTGCGATGCTCGACTGTGTCGGAAAATGTATGGATGGCATCGTTTCTTGATGCCTGCCTTCTTGAACGTCTCAATCAGTATCTT
>CAYHVU010000087.1:2370-3308 GCA_964360075.1 uncultured Methanosarcinales archaeon | reverse complement strand
AGCGTGAGGACGGATGCGCCGATAAAAGTCATACGACAAAGCTTGAAATGATGCATTGGGTAGCTGATTGAATAAACCGTCTGAGAAGCAGAGGGAAATCATTATAAAGTTCTTGATAGACATGTAAGCCTATGATGTTAAAAAATAAAGTTGCGCTTATTACGGGTGCGAGCCGGGGCATTGGACGGGCGACGGCTCTTTTATTCGCAAAAGAAGGCGCTAAGGTTATCGTTAACTACGCGCAAGCGAAGAAGGACGCGGATGAGGGCGTTCGCGAAATCAAAAAGCGGGGTTCTGATGCCATTGCAATCCATGCCGATGTTTCTGACGAAACTGCTGTTAAAAAGATGGTTGAAGAGGGCATCAAAAAGTTCGGCCGGATTGATATCCTCGTCAACAATGCAGGCATTGTCTTTGATGTTCCTTTTTTCGAGAAAACTGTGGCACAATGGAAGCGCACGATTGATGTGAACCTGATTGGCGTATTTCTCTGCACAAAATTGGTATCCACTCATATGCTTAAACAAAAATCGGGCGTTATCGTGAACGTTGCGTCAACGAACGGTCTACTAAAAGGGGGAAGTCCTTTTTCGATGGATTATGATGCCACAAAAGCAGCGATTATTAACATAACTGCATCCATGGCAGAAGAGTTTGCTCCTCATATTCGCGTTAATTCGGTGTCCCCCGGATGGGTTGATACTGACATCAATAAAGATTTGCCGAAAGATTATCGGAAAAGCGAAACTGAGAAGATATTGATCAAAAGATGGGCTCAACCAGAAGAACTTGCAGAAGTCATTCTCTTTTTAGCATCGGACAAGTCTAGCTTCGTGAACGCAAGCAACATCATCGCCGATGGTGGCTAATAAATTAACAAAGATCCCTACCTTCTTTTCGAGTTTCAGAAACTATCCCCACGCCCTATCCAATCTCAG
>CAYHVU010000087.1:0-2360 GCA_964360075.1 uncultured Methanosarcinales archaeon | reverse complement strand
CGAGCGGCAAGCGTGAGGACGGATGCGCCGATTAGTATGATCAAGAAACTTTTGCGTTAACCCAACGCCCTATCCAATCTCAAGACTTCAATATTCTCGACATTGTGCACTTTCTTAATTTCTTCTTCGATTGCGTCGCAGCCTTTGGATTCGTCCATCATGAACGTGACTTCAATGGCTTTCAGGCCAAACGCGAACGGTTTGATTTCAAACTTTGGTTCGCCTTTTGACTCTTTAGAAATAACCGTGTTCAAATCATTCTGCAAGTGAGCCATATCAACATCCGGAGAGGTCGGCATTACTCGATAAGTTAGAACAACGTAAGCTTTTCCCATCTTAATTAGGACCGCTAAAGTGGCATTCGTGGCAATGATACATTGCCGCAATCTCGCGGCAGTGCGCGCAACGGATAAGCTCGCTTTTGCCGCAGCTCGGGCACTTGAACACTGCCGCGCCCTTCATGTTCGTGATGGGCGTCTTGCACGATGAGCATTGTTGCATCTGTTTGAGTGCTTCTGGGGTGTTTAAAAAGCTTTGCACCTGGTCTGACCGTTCCTGGCGAGCATCGAGAAACAGAACAACAACCTCATTCCATCTATTGTTCACTCATTAATCATAACAAAAGAATATAAACGCTTCTTAAGTAAAGAAGGGAATGGCAAAGGGGGGTCGTTCAATATTGAGTTTCTTCAAAAGTGACCTCCAGCCACCACCCGCGCCATCTGCAGCAGACTACGAACGCCTATTGAAGAAGCGCGAAGCCCAAATCCAGTCGCACGAAAAGAGCCTTGAGCAGAAAGCCAACGAACTCAGGCGGAAAGGCGCGCAGCTCGCAGACCTTGAATCAACGCTTTCACAGCGCCAAAAGACGTTCTCAACGAAAACTGCCTATGTCCGTGACACTATGTACAAGGTGGGCAAGGCAGAATCAAGGAAGTTTGAGCTCGCGAAGGAAGTCGACACGCTCGAAGGCCAAAAAAACAAGCTTCAGGACCAGATTGACGGCCTCAAGCAGGAAGCAAAGGCGCTGAAGGATGATTTGGTCGACAACAGAACAGAGTTGAGCAGCAGCGAGCGAGCAATCGCGAAAAAATATCACGAACTCAGGCAATTGCAACTTCATCTCGAAAGTAGAAGCGCACTTTTGGACAACAAGGAAAAGATTCTCAATGACAAGGACGCGGGTTTGGTCGGGCTCAACACGCAGCTCCAAAGACGCGCAAAAGAGCTTCACGCACAAGAAGAAAGAGTCATCACGAGAAATCAAGAAGCAGACCAGTCGCTCAAAAATATACAAGTAAAACGCGAAGCTATCGCAAAAGACTACAGCAACCTTTGCAGCCAAACGCGGCAATTGGAAGCGCTTTACGACAAGAAGAAATCAGACTTCCAGAAATCGTTCACTCAAGAAAAGGCGCTG
Source organism: uncultured Methanosarcinales archaeon (assembly GCA_964360075.1). Classification (GTDB taxonomy): domain Archaea; phylum Nanobdellota; class Nanobdellia; order Woesearchaeales; family ARS49; genus DSQK01. Next base: position 940 of record CAYHVU010000087.1, on the reverse strand, counting down.
AAAGAACAGGAAATGAATGGAAGAATCGAAGAGCTCAAGTCACAAATTCGTGTTGCGCAGCGAGACTTGGCAGACCACCAAGCTGCGGCTATCTCGGCAAACAAGGAATTTCAGAAACGCTCACAAAAGCTCAGTCAAGTGCAGTCAGGACTTGAACAGCGCAACGACCTCTTGACAAAGAAGGAACAGGCGCTCGAACAGAAGGAAGAGAGTTTGAATGCGCTCGACAGGCAGCTGGAAAAACACCAGAAGGAGACCAAAGCGCACGAGAAAGAGCTTGCGCAGGATGAATTGAACAGTGCGAACGCGCGCGCAGAAATCGAGAACGCAAAGGACGAACTGAAGAGGCTCAGAGACTCATTGGCTGAAGAAGTCGCAGGCAAGAAGGCAGAGTTCACGGATTTGCACAACCAATGGAAATCTGAGACTGACAACATCAACACCATCAAGGCAGACATCACGCATGACAAACACACGCTCAACAAGCTCGTGCAAGGCGACATCAACGCATTAAGCGAGAAAGAAGAGGAAATCATCAAGGCCACGAAAGAGTTCGAGCGCGACAAGAAGCGCCTCGCGAAGGAAGAGGACCACTTGATTGACCGTATCAAGGAACTCGAGCACGTCGCGCACCAGCACGGAAAAGTGGAAGCGCAGTTCAAGACTCGCGAAGACGCGCTCAAACAGTACGAGGACATGCTCGCGAAGAAGGAACAATTGATTCAAAAGACGCTCAAGAAGGCGGAAGACATCAAGCAGCAGGCTGACGCCATGAAGGCCAAGGCCGCGAAAGTCAAGGAAGTGAAAGTGGACTTGAAACGCCTTGAATCGTTAAGAAACGAGCTTGAATGGACGCTTGAGAAGGACTCGCGCAGAATGGTTGGCATGACCGGCAAGATTCATCAGCGGGAAGAACGATTGACACAGCTCAAACGCGCCG
>CAYHVU010000086.1:0-3317 GCA_964360075.1 uncultured Methanosarcinales archaeon | reverse complement strand
CCCTCACCTTTTCTTGCCCTGTCAACAAGCACTTGTTCCAAGCATCAAATAACTCATCACTTCTTCCACAACTCTTTCCCGTTCTTATGAATCTTGGAAATGCGATGCAGGGGGACAAAGTGTTCGTGGCCGTTGTGCTCGACGACCATGACGTTGTGCTCAATCTTCCTAACATTCTTCGGCTTAACTGTCTCGTGCTTGCCTGAAATCTCGTCAAAGTAATGTATCAAATATCCTTCTTCTTTCTTCGCTTCCGTAAGCACGTGATGCAGCACTTTCGTCAACTTATTTGTCTTGTGCGAGAACACGTCGAATTCTCTATAAATCAAGCCTGATAATGTCAACGCAAGCAATCCCAAGAAAAATGACACATACACATTATTCAGTATTGGAATCTCATCGAAAATCCCCCACACCCCGCGCCAGAACACAATTATTGCCGTCGCGTAAAACAACGCCATCAAGAATGTCTTGTCTTGGTCAGAAAGGTTCATCTTATCTCCACTCCTGCCTCTTTTTTCGCGGTTTCGATGGCATATCCGAGTTCCACAGGGTTGTGTGCGTAGATTGTGTATAAAATATCTCCCTTCTTCACAACATCATTCCTGTGGCAGTGCAGATACAGCCCAGACCCGGGATCTGCTGGCGCGCCTGCGTTCTTTGCGATGTGCGCGATGGAGTGATTGTTCATTTCAACGATTCTGCCTGGTTTCCACGCGCGAACGTGATAAGTCAACTGGCTCAATGGGACGTCTTCTGCGCGAATTATGCGTTTGCCGTCTTGCGCCTTGATCATCTCGACAAACTTTTGATACGCGCGCCCAGAATCAAGAATCTGTTGCGCAAGCGCATAGCCTTTACCGTGTTTTGCCTTGCCGCCCATTTCCAATGCTTTTCCTGCAACCAAGAGCGACTTTTCGCGCAAGTCTTGCGGTCCTCTTCTATCATCCAAGAGCACCCAAAGAAGGTCGCGCGCCTCAAGTGCAGGCCCGATACCATTGCCGACCGGTTGAGAACCGTCCGTGATTTGCACCGTGACCGAAATTCCCATTTTGTTGCCGAGCGTGATGAATTGGTTCTTCAAGTGGGTTGCCTTGTGTTCGTTCGCCACTTTGCCATTCTTGTCAATCGGAATTTCCAACAGCAGATGCGTCGCTCCAACAGAAGCTTTTTTTGCCATGATGCTAGCAAGCATTTGACCTTCTGCGTCGATGTTCAGCGGATGCTCGACCGCAATAATTTTGTCATCCGCAGGCGCCAAAGATATCGCCCCTCCCCAGACCATGAATCCGCCGATCTCGTGCGCCATCCGCTCCAATTTGTCTTTGGAAAGCACCACATTCGTCAACACTTCAAGCGTGTCAGCCGTGCCAGCAGGGCTCGTGATTGCGCGCGAACTTGTTTTCGGGATTGTCAACCCTGCGGCCGCAACTATCGGAACGACAATGGGAGTTGTCCTGTTGCCTGGCACGCCGCCGATGCTGTGAACATCGATGATTGGTCTGCGGCGGATGTTCAGTTTCAGTCCCGTATCAGTCATGGCGTGCGTCAAGGCAACGATTTCGTTCATCGTCATGCCGCGCATGTAGTTAGCCGTAATGAAGCTCGTGAGTTCGACGTCTGTCAGATTATTGTGCACGATGTCCTTGACGATTGTGCGTATCTCCTCAGGCGTCAGTTCCTTGCCGTCCAATTTTTTGCGGATGGCCATCACGCTCGCGGGTTTGCGCGCGAGAAAGAACGTTACTATGTCGTTGTCCTGTGCATCGAGCGTCTTGAGCACTTCCTCGAACAGCCCGATGTGTCCGGCTGGCACTGCTTTTTCAGATTCTGCGATGTCGAGTATGGCGATGGCTTTCCTGCGGCCTTTCATCAAGAACAGACGATCGCCGTGGTGCAAATCCATGCGGCGCGAATCATACTGGTTCAGAATCACAATCTGAGTGCCGCCTGTGGCGATATCCATGTCCTTAACTAGCAACCGCATTCAAATCACCCCCCAATTAAGTGCTTGCCGATGCCAAGAGAACCTTTCGGGTTCTCTGGCACACGCGAACCGAAAGTTCGCGTTGTGTCTGCCGTCGGCATCGTCTTTGACGGGCAGTCTCATAGAAACTTACCTGCTCTTCTTTCCATTGCTCTGCAATTCTTCCTTCTCATAGATGTCGATGAGTGTCTTGAGAAGTCCGAGAACAAGAGGCCCGACGACAAAGCCGATGAAGCCTACCGTGGCCAATCCACCGAGCGCGCCAATCAAAATCAATCCTGGATGAATGCCTGCGCGTTCACCGATAATCTTGGGTTTGAGAATGTTGTCGACAGTGCTGACTACAAGCGCGCCCCACAACAAGAGCCCGATGCCGCGCCACACAATAGTTGGATCGCCTTCGCTCGCGCCGAGCACCATCAGGAAAAGGCTTGCGGGCAGCCAGACAACCGCAGTTCCGACCAGTGGAACGAGCGCTAATATCGCCATGACAAGTCCCCACAACAATGGCGAGCCGACGTCGAACATCCAGAATCCCAAACCACCGAGCGCGCCCTGAATCAACGCGACAATAAGGCTTCCATAAATAACTGCGAACGTAACATCTTGAAGTTTCTTCAGGATGTGATGCTGATGAGTCTCCGTCAAGGGAATGAGCTTTCTCGCTCGCTGTACGAGTTCGACCCCATCGATGAAAAGGTAAAACATGAGAAAGAACGTGACCACAAGCTGGAGCATAATCTTTGGCAGGCTCAACAAAAGTCCTGAAAGCTGCGTCAAGAGGAATGTGGTGCCTTTGCTGATTGACTCTTGCAGATACGCATTTGTTGTCGGATCAGCCAGTACGTTCTTCAACGGTCCCGTGATTTTACACGCGAACGTATCAGCCCCATCAGGGCACGCGACGCCGAAGATGTTTCCAGTGGCAAGTTTTTGCTTGATGATTAAGTAGCCGACTCTCGCGTCAGTGACGATGTTGTTCGCGAAAAAGAAAATCGGCGTAATCAGCATTACAATAAGCAGGAAGCTGACAATCAGTGCCGAAAATGTAGGGCTCTTTATGCGTCTGACAAGCCAACGATAAACAGGATGGAACGTGTACGCGAGCACAAAGCTCGCCAGGATTGCGCCGAGAAACGGCTGCGCTATCTGATAGCTCAGATATGCGGTCAGCGCGAACAAAGCGAGGAAGAAATACTTGAAGTATTCCTCTTTTTTCATCACCATCTTGACCTGTTTAAAGGATGAAGGGTATTTAAAGGTTAGTATATGGCTGGCTTAGTAGAAAGTCATTAAAGTAAAGACCGTCCATAAGCGTCTTGGAAGACGC
>CAYHVU010000085.1:0-3338 GCA_964360075.1 uncultured Methanosarcinales archaeon | reverse complement strand
AGCTCTTTCAGCGTTCCTTTCATATCCGGAATGTGTTCCAGCACGTGCACCATGAACACCTTGTCGAATTTCTTTGCCGGAAACGAGAGTTTTGTCGCGTCCATGACTTGGAACGTGCCTCGCGCGTGCTGCTTTGCCTCGGCAATAGCATGCTCGTTCACATCGATACCGTAAATGTTTTTCTCAGGCACGTCCTTTGTGAGTTCGCCCAAGAATTTTGCTTTGTTGCAGCCCACTTCCAGCACGACATCAGTGGGCTGGAGGTTGAGCGCCTTCTTGATGTACTTGCGCTCGAATGGCCTACGGTAGCTGAGAATGCTGCTGTCGCAGATTTTGTCGTTTACCCAGGCGTAATACGCGTTGTATTCAGTTGGCATAGATTGCTCGCATCAATCGTAATGTTCTGAACGCCGTCATTTCGGTCTTTGTTTTAAATGTTTTGGTGAGCACGTGAAACGGTTGTAGAAACAACTTAATAGGGTGTAAGAGTAGTTTCAGCAAGTAGAATTCTAAGTAGACGCGCGTTCTGAATCTGCTAAGCTTCTTGAAATCCTTCCGCCACGTTGGCGTGAATGTCAATTGCGAGTATGTCTCATAGCCAGTCACGTTTGCGAATTGGTTAGAACCAGGGATGGGTGTCATGATGAACAACGAAACTTCGTCAATTCCATTCTTCAAGAGAGTGTGCGTATATTTGCGCGTCAATATTCGGTCTGCATCAGTCTCTCCAGGGAATCCTACAACAAAACAGGCTTGCGTTGTGATGCCGAGCTTGTGCATGTGCTTGACAAGTTCAACTGCGAGTTCATGATTGAATGGCTTGTCCATTAGCTTTAATACAGCTGGCGAACCGCTTTCCGGCGAAATTGAAACATAAGTGCATCCTGCATTTGCCATCCAAGTGATGGTTTCCTTATCCATTGTTTCGACTTTTGTGCCGGCCACGAGTTTCCAAGAGACTTTGAGTTTGCGTGCGAGAATCTCTTTCGCGATTTCGACCATACGTTCTTTTCTTACGGTTGGATTGAGGTCTTCCCAGTGGAACTCTTTCACACTTAGTGTATTCATCCAGTGTTCCATTTCATCAACAACATTCTTCGCTGATCGGACGCGCCATCTGCGCGCGTTCGTCTCCGGAACAACGCAATACTTGCAACCATAAGGGCAACCTCGTGATGTAAGTAATGGCATGTATGGACCTTCCATCGGGCCGTGCGCGTAGCCAATCTTCCAGTAATTCTTGATTGGAAACAAGTCCCATGCAGGAAAAGGCAGCTTGTCGAGGTCTTGGATAAATGATTTCTTGTCGATGAGTACGTCCTTTCCATGTTTTCGGTAGAAGATTCCGTCGAATTCAGGCGTTTTCTTGTGCGTAATGCATTCAAGCAACATCGGAAGGCGTTCCTCTGCTTCGCCAATGATGATGTAGTCTGCGCCAAGATCAAGAAATTCCTTGCCTGCGACTTTCAATGAATAGGCAACGACTGATTGCGTGTTTTCAAGAATGATGAGAGGCACTGCAAACGCTTTTTTGATCGCGTTGACAATCTTTTTTGTGATGGTATCTGCGACGACTTTCGCTGCATAGATGCAAATGATATTGGTGTCTTTTGGGATGCGCGCAAGAATTTCGGAGATGGTGAGCCCTTGCACGTGCAGTCCATTTTCCTTTTGGATTTGCATTGGTTTTTCTCCGAATGCATCGATGACAGTTAGCTGGTGATCCTTGCGTAAAGACCCTGCAACCCATGCCAATGACATCGGCAAGTATGGAATGCCTGTGCCGAACAGGTCCCCTTCCTGCATGCAAATGTTCGGATTGATCAGCGTGATGTGCATGATTCTCGTCGAGAGAGAAGGTATTTAAAGCTTGGGAATGATGGACAACACGCCTATTTATTCAGCGGATAAGGTTTCCCGATGCATTCCGCGAACCACAATGCCATGCGCTTCAATCCAGTCCTAAGCTCAACAGATGGGTTGTAATGCAGCTGTGTGCGTATCTTCGTCAAGTCAGGGCATCGACGTTGCGGTTCGTCCTGCGGGTACTGATTCGGGTATTCAGACAATTGCGCGGTGATTTTATTGTCAAATACATTCGTCACTATTTCATTCGCGAGACCGTTCATGTCAATTTCGCCGGCGTCGTTGCCGACATTGTAGACTTCGCCGTTTGGCTCGGAGAGCAGGATCTTGAGGAATCCGACGGTCGCGTCGCTGATGTAGCAGAACGTGCGCGTCTGACCGCCGCCGCCATAGACGTGCAACGGTTGGCCCTCGAAACCTTTGCTGAAAAAGGAAGGGATCGCGCGATGGTCCGCGGGCGACATGCCAGGGCCGTACACGTTGAACGGTCGTACTATCTTGACAGGCACCTGATACACTTGGTGGTATGTGACGCAGAGCGTTTCACCAAGACGCTTTGATTCGTCGTAGCACGCACGCGGACCAAGACTTGAGACGTGCCCACGATACGTTTCGGGCGTCGGCACGTGCTTCGGGTCGGGGTCGCCGTAAATTTCGCTTGAGCTGAAATAGAGCAGGCTCTTCACGCGCTTTTCGCGCGCGAGCTCAAGCATATTCTTCACGCCAATAGTTGTGCCGTCGATTGTTTCTATTGGGAATCTTTTGTAGTAAATCGGCGATGCCACCCCTGCGGCGCTGATGATGTAGTCCACCTGCTCGTGCAGTCTCATTGGCACGCAGACATCGTGCATTTTGAATGTTATATGAGTCTCATCGATGTCCTTGACGAGGTTCTTTTTCTTCGCGATGAGAAAATTATCAACTGAAATGACCTTGCACGGCTGTTCCAAAACGTTTTTGTTCAAAAACTCGAGCGAGGCGACCAAGTAACTTCCAAGCACACCTGAGCCGCCGGTGATGAGTACTGTCCTGCCGGCGAGCTCTTTCGCAGTCTCGCCGAGCGCTTCCGCGATGCGGTACATGTCTTGGTCAACGACATTGCCGAGAACGATGGGTTTTGGAACCGGGATGATGAAGTTCTTAATGTGCGGATACTTGTCCATGATGTGACGTGCGTAGTTCCAGGCAAGAATGAGCACGTAGTCAGGAGGCTGTTTGGCAAGCATGTCCGCGCCGACAACCGGAATCCGCGTGCCGGGAGCGTAGAGCCCCTGTTTCCACGTGCTGTCATCCACGATGTAATCAAGCAAGTCAGGCGTGATGCCAACATAGTTCATGAGCGTGTTCGATTTCGCGGCTGCACCGTAGCCAACAATGCGTTTGTCTTGCGCTTTGGCGTTCCTGAGCATGGCGAGCAACGCCTGCTTGTTTGCGTCAATTTTAGCCGCAAATTGCAAGAAGGTGGAGGCTCG
>CAYHVU010000084.1:0-3395 GCA_964360075.1 uncultured Methanosarcinales archaeon | reverse complement strand
AAAACTAGCCGACTACAACGGAAGCCCCGCACTTTAGTGCGGGGAGGAGGTCACTCTATCGAAAAATTAGGACTAGTATCTGTGGTTATATCTGTAGTTATCCTGCTTCCATTTTTTCACTAATGATTCTAGAACGGGTATTTCATCGCGCGAAAATCTTTGTATGTCGTTAAGGTCTAAGTGAAGTGCTATGATGGAGTTATCTTTCTGCATTTCTGGAGTGTTGAATGTTTCATCAAACGCTTGTTGCGCCTCCGCAAGCGCAAGCTTCAGAACGCGTGCAAAACGCTGGTCCCACGTGTCGTTTGTCGTGCCTTGACCAAAATCAAACCAGGGGAAGCTTGCGACATTATGATCACAATAGAAAACGTAACGCAATTGATGAAGTGCAGTCACGATGCCGTCTGGTTTGCGCTTATTCTGACGAGCAAGATATTTCCCAACGTCAATCATGTCCTCGATTTTCTTGATGAACGCGTCAAAACGTCCACGCCACACCGCATGGGTTTTCAGATATTGTGAGAAATTATATGAAGAATATGCTTCTGTCCCGAAAATACGACTGAAAATGCCCATAACTGCGCTTGTGTGATGATCACTTTAAAAGATTTTTGTAGCGCTCAGGTTTTGCAAGGGTGTTGCGTCTCCTCGTTTGCTGCTTCGGTTGAAGCGTTGATCCATGCTTGATTCTTGCTCGCCAAAGGCGAGCTGGCCGCTTGGCGCGTTACGGTATGTATCAGCAGTACACATATGAGAACTGCTGGTTCTCATAACCGAAAAGTTTATATAGGAATCAACAGTTCCTATATGAGAACTTGAGGTTCCTATGCGTGCGCTAACAGAGAAGGAGAAGGGGATTGTGCTGTTGCTCACCAAAGACTTCGCTGCGCACTATAATGCCCGTTCGCTCAGCAAACTGGTTGGGCTGAGCCCTCGTGGGGCGCTGAAGGCGCTGAAGTTCCTCGAGCAGAACGGCATTGTCGCGAGCACGCGGATCGGTAAGGCGCTCATTTATCGGCTCACGTTCGATGATTACGCGCAACGGCTTGCTTCGCTGTTCCTTTTTGAGGAGGCTCAAACAAAGGCTCTTCGCTGGATCAAGGAATTCAAGGAATTCAAGCAAGCCACGGCACTTGTGCTGTTCGGTTCGGTCTTGCGAACGAATAAGCACAATGACATTGATGTGCTTATACTTGCGGATGAAAAAGACTATGCTGCGCTCGAACACCTGGTGCGAGAAAAGAACAATATCTTGGTCAAGCCGTTGCATCCGGTTTGGCAAGTGCGCAGTGACCTTGAGAAAAATTTAAGAAAGCCAGACCAGGTGGTGCTGGAAATCATGAAAACAGGTATCGTGCTCAAGGGCCAGGATGTCATTGTGGAGGTGTTGGCGAGTGTCGCACGCAAATGGGGAGACTCTCTTGCAGTCATTCTACCAAGAGAAGTAGTGAAGAAGGAGAATATCCATCGTAATGATCGTATTCGTCTCAGTGTGAAAAAAGGCGTAGATATTTCTCGCTTTTTCGGCTGTTGGAAGACAAAGAAAACGGCACAGGAGTTGAAAGATGAGTCGCGCAGCGGCTGGGAATGAGGCTTTTTTCTTTGATACGTATGCCTTATTTGCGCTCGCACGTGAATCGCCAAATTATGCCTCGCTCGCCAATAGTCGCGTTGCAACAAGTTACATGAATCTTTACGAATTATACTACATGATGAGTCAGGGTGGCGAACGTGCATTGGCAACGGCACTTTTTCAAGAGCTCATTGCAGGAGCATTTCATCCTGAACCAGAAACGATTAAAGCAGCAGCCGAATTCCGTTTGAAGCACGTAAAACTCAAATTATCGTACATTGATTGTCTTGGATACGCAATTGCGCAAGAACTCAAGCTTCCCTTTTTGACTGGCGACGAAGGCTTCCGCGGCCTTCCAGGCGTGAAGTTCGTGAAGGAATGATGTTGACGAAAGGTTTAAATATTAACAACTATTAACATATGTTAATAATCATGTCGAGGTGTACAAATGAAGGCATTGCTGGACATTCCTGAAGAGATTAACCAAACACTGAACATTGTGAAGGCACAGCATAAATTGAAGAACAAAGTTGAAGCCATCTCCCTTGTAGTAAATACGTACAAAGAGGAGCACATGGAACCTGAACTCCGTCCTGAATTTGTAGAAAAGATTCTGAAGACTGAGCACCTTCGCGGCACTCGCTTCAAATCCGTGGATGAGTTAAGGAAGAGATATGCATGAAGTACGAGATCCATCCTGAACTGGATAAGATTCTTTCAAAACTCGCAAAACGCGATAGAGTTCAATTTGAGGCAGTCCTAAGAAAGATTGACGAGGTTGTCCACTGCGTAGACGTTGACCACTACAAGAACCTTCGAGCACCGCTGCAACGATACAAACGAGTGCACGTGTATTCTAGCTTTGTCTTGTTGTTTACAACAGAAGGCGACACAATCATCTTCAGATACTACGACCATCACGACAACATCTACCTGTTCTCAAAATAGGTACAGCACACCCTTTTCACACCATCTCAGAATGACTTTAAAAAGGATGGTTTTTCGGACTGTGGGACAAGGCAGAACAAGTCTTAGGGTTTGGCAATTTTCCACAATTCCTCAAAATATCGTTTCTGGTTTTCTGCCATTTCTTCGCTTTCAATCATTACTGCAAAGGGTTCTTTTGTCCACGATTGAAGAACTACTTTTTTTGCGTAAATGAGTGTTGCTGTTGGTGATTCTAGTGCTATTGGCATAAATTTGTATTTTGTATAGCGTAACGATTCTGGGTGTTTTTTGACTTTTTCACGCGCTTGGGGCGTATTGTTGTAGAGAATGCGCATAACCACTCTTCTTTTGATTCGCTCTTTGTGCCAATCTTCCATAAACGCAGGAATGACTTCAAATGATGAGCGTGAGCTTCCATATGCTAAGAACTCTTTTACACCAGAACGTAGAATGTCATCCATAACTGTTTTCATTCCTTCTTTTCCTTCATAAATCTCCACTTTTGGTCTTTTGATACCTTTCAGTTTCTGAAGCCTTTCAAGAGCAGGGAGAATATGTGCAGCAGCTTCCTCCTTTTCTCGCACTATACGAATGAGCTCGTGAGGATCGGCAGCTCTGAAGTATTTCCGGTTGTTCTTTATCGCATAGGAAACAAGACCCAAGTCGATAAGTCTTTCTAAAATGTCATAGACAAGCGTTCGCGGAAGGTCGCTTTTGAGAGCAATCTCACTGGCAAGGGCATCACCCAATTCCAGACACGCAAGATAGACCTTTGCCTCCTTTTCCGCCAAGCCAAATTTTCTCAGATTTTCAACAATTTCAGCCATTCTGTTGTAAATAATTGACAGCAAATATTTAAATGTTGCGGAAGGTG
>CAYHVU010000083.1:0-3406 GCA_964360075.1 uncultured Methanosarcinales archaeon | reverse complement strand
AATCTCGCGTTGAGGATTTGACGGATTCTGCTGGCACAACGATTACGTTAGTTGAGATGAACCGCAAACGTGCCGTGTACCAAATTCGCGAACCATCGAGCGAGCTGGGTGTTTTCAGGAAAATGGTGGAGACAGGCAAGCCGACATACATTCAGATTTCAGTAACGCCGAAAGGAACCATGGAAATCGTGCATTCGCCGAAAAAAAGGAAAGTGTATTTGTCCGAAATCACGGCGGCACAAGCGAAAAATATGCAGGGAGATGCAGAGTATTATCGCGGTTTACAGCTGTGGGTGTGATGTGCGATTTCTCGTCAAATAATCGTTGACTTTTCACCCACGCAATCAATCCCTTACTCCGATCTCTTATTCTTCTCAAGTAGTGACTCTTGTTTATATTGTGACTCGGGTTATCGTAAGTTATCCAAATAATTATTGAGAGGAAAAGAGGTTGAGAAGCACTACTGTTACCAAGATAGGATTCTTGTTAATTATTGGATTCTTGTTAGCTATCGGCATTGTATCCGCGCTTGTCGAAGTCGGAGTTGTTGCCCCTACTGCTAATAGCCATCTCGGCGGCACTGTACTTCTCAATGCAACCGCGAACAACGACTCGGTCAACATGACTTGGCAGTTCTACCAGGGTAACACGATGGTGTTCAACTTCACAAATTCATCAGGCGTCAACATTTCAAGTTCGAACAAGACTCTCTTTGTCCTTTCTGTAAACACATTGCTCATCACTGAAGGCATCTACAATATCACCGCGAACGCATCCAATTCCTCAGGCGTTCGTGCCATCAACGCGAGCGGGACGAACGTCACGATTGACAACACGCCGCCTAGTGTGTCCGCGACAACGACGACTGCGGAACCTGACTTGTTCTATTCGACATTTGCGGCCAACTCTGTCATTCGCATACGAGTATCGATTACTGAAACAGGTTCAGGGATTGAAGCACTCAACATGACAGTAGACAACGCCACGTACTTGAACGGGAATAACGCGACATTATCCTTTAACGCGTCGTCCGGATTCTGGGAAACCAACTTTACAGTCTTGAACGCAACAGCAAATGGCTTCGTGAACCGCAACTTCACGCTGAGTGGCAGGGACCGCGCGGGCAACAACCTGACGGGGTATGGTGGCCTTGTTGTGACTATTGTCGGTATGGAGACGCCTCCATCAAGTTCATGCTTCCAGTTCGGCTCGCGCTCGACAAACTTCACGCGGGAGCTCAATTGGTCAGCAGTCAACTTTGTCATGCAGCCGCAAATCAACGGCTCCACTTCATGCAATGGAGGGGACGCGATGCCTTGGGGCGCGACCTTCAAGACCGTTGCATTGCTGAACTTCACGCGCCTGAACTTCACTGATTCTGCAGTTCAAAACTCACTTGCCAACCTTGGCACCGCCATTGATATAGACATCAGCCTGCCTCGCGAATATGGTAGCAGCAGAATATTCATCAACACCACTGCGTTTGCCGCGCTGAACACCAACTCAACGCTGGAGATGTATGACTTGCCGTTCGCAAGTAGACCGAGCATTGTGGAGGATGTAGGCGCAGGAGGAGCAAACTCGACCTTCACGTGGATACAAGGAATCGACGGCGGAAACCTTACCTTTTCGGTGTTCGGCTTCTCAGGATATAACATTTCAGACACACTCAATCCAGTTCTTACCGTCGTGCTTCCGCTCAATAATTCCAACCAGACCAACACGACCGTCATGCTCAATGTCACGCTCAACGGCACTGGAACCGACATCAACACGACAAGCATCCAGATTAACATTACTCCCGCAAACCTCATACTTAACTATTCAAATCTGTCCTGCTTCTCTTCTGTGAATGACACGTTCAGCTGCAACGCGACGTTGACGGTCTCTGAAGGCAACCAGACCATTACCGTGTATGCGGAGGACTATGGAGGCACCGGCGGCCACAATGCAACCGTGCAATCAAAGGTCAATATTGACCCGAGCGCTCCCGTGCTTACATTTGTTGAACCATCCGCAGTCAACAAGTCGTTCACCGATACTTTCACCGCGTCAGTAACTGTGACAGATACTAGTAGAGTAATTAGGGTGAATTATTCCATCTATAACCAGTCGAATGTGTCACAGCAGTATCGTAATGGCACCTTGACGCTTTCAGGCACTTCGGCAACGGCAAGCATAGCAATAACCGGGCTCCAGGGAGCGTACACGTTCTATGTGAACGCGACTGACGCAAACAATTTAGTGACCAACTTGACGCGCGACTTCAAATTTGATAGCGTCCCACCAGGTCCGATTACGTTTTCACTCGCGCCTTCTACGGCAAAGGTCGGAGTTTCAATAGTGGGAACGTGCACTTCGCCTGACACATTTAGCAGTGCCACTACGGTTATCACTGGTATTGACACGACAACTACAGGAAGCAAGACTGCCACTTGCACCGCGACCGACGTCGCGGGCAACACGGCGACTCTCGGAGCATCGTACACGGTGACGGCTGCAAGTGCCAGCGATAGTGGCGGCGGTGGCGGTAGTGGCGGCAGTGGTGCGACTTATTCTGCAGTTGCCGGTGCCAGTGTTGGAGCCTCAACTGCAAGCGCAGGGACTGAGACGACGCTTGACATTCCTAAGTATGATGGCATCGCGTTCGGCGCGATTACGTTTACGTCTTCGGAAGACTTGAAGGACATAGAGATTAGCGTGCACAAGTACTCGACTGCGCCGGTCGGTACTGATCCGATTGAAGGACTTGCGTATCAGTATATCAAGATTGATGAGAAGAACATTAAGGGTGTGACGTCTGTCTTGATTACTTTTAAGGTCGCGAAGGACTGGCTTGATACCAACAAGGTTGCCAAGGAGCACATCTCGCTCTATCGCTGGACTGGTAGCTCGTGGACTGAGTTCAAGGCGGGCGTGACAAGTGAGGACACTACTCATGTGTTCTACAAGGCAACCGTCTCCGGATTGAGCGTGTTCGCCATCGGAAGGTCAAGCACGGCTCAAGCAACGGAAGAGAAGACAGCTGAACCTGCTCCGACGCCTACGCCCGCTCCAACACCTGCGGTTGCGCCTGCAAAGTCCAGCAAGAGCTGGCTGTTTGTACTGGGGCTTTTGGTTATCGTTGCTGTGGCAATCGTCTACGCGCGAAGGTCGAAAAAGCACCATGACAAATCGAATTAATTCTCGAGCTTGATTAGCTATTAGGTTTTCTTCAATCCCGCAATTAAACCAGTCGACGCCACAATCGTATGCAGAATGGTATCAACTCTATTGAAAGCCATCAGTCCTAAGAAGTCAGGCAATATCCAGCCAATGATTGCGACAGCGCCCCACAGAATGCCGTTGGTCAAGGCAAACGCGCGATAGTGTGATTCTTTCTTTCCGAAAACGATGACTGCCGCCT
>CAYHVU010000082.1:0-3437 GCA_964360075.1 uncultured Methanosarcinales archaeon | reverse complement strand
GCAGCGACGAAGTGTGTTGCTAAGTCTGTATGAATCTTTGCTGCAAAATCAAATGCAGTTGAGCCAGGAGGCAACAGGAAGCAGTCAGGCAGGATGTTTCCGTCTTTGTCCGCCAGTCTATTCACTCCGCCTGGAAAGATAGCCATGAAGTGCAACAAATCAAAAACTGCCGTATTCAGCGTCTGTTGCACGCCGGTGCTGCCCCACACGTCAAGAACAGTCTTGTGGATGTAATCGAGCGCTTCTTTTTGTTTCGGATTCACGTTGCCTTTGAGCGTGAACGTCTTGTCGCCGGGCAAATAGTCAATCAAGCCTGCTTTCGCTGCCTGTCTGAGTGTGAGTTCTGCTTCCGCGCTCACGGGAATGATGATGCTATCAGGAAAGAGTTTTTTGATTCTTTCAACGTTTGCTTTCGCCGTCGGCAAGTCCATCTTGTTCGCGGCGATGACCATTGGCTTGCTTTTCTTGCGAATCAAGACGGCAAGCTCTTTCAGTTGCTCTTCAGTCCAGTTTGCGGGAAGCAGAGGATCAAGTTTCAGTTGCTTCACGAGCGCTTCAACCAATCCTTCAGAAATGTTCAGTCCAGAAAGCTGTTTTCCCAAAGCCTTGACAACCGCGCCTTTCTCCTGCTGCAACGCGCGAGACAATTTCTCCCATCCTTTCGTGATGATGCCGTACACCCACATGTCTAATTCAATCTCGAGGAAGCGAATGTCATTTGCAGGATCGTACGAACCAGGGTCGACGGGTTCGCCTTTTTCGTTCGTTGAACCTGCCATGTCCACGACGTGCACGAAAGCGTCGGCTTGGCGCAAATCGTCCAAGAACGTCAAACCCATGCCTTTGCCAAGATGCGCGCCAGGAACAAGGCCGGCAACATCCATGACTTCAAAAGGAACAAAGCGTTGATGATTGACACACGACCCAAAACGAGGATTGCACTGCTGGTTGAATTCCTTGTCAACGCAGTCAATCCTGACGAACGCGAAGCCTTTGTTCGGGTCTATCGTCGCAAAAGGATAGTTCGCGATAAGGACATCTGCTAGTGTTATTGCTTTAAACGTCGTACTTTTCCCACAATTTGCCTTTCCAACAATTCCAATAAGCATGGCTTCACTGCCGAGTGGCCCTATTTAAACCTTGCAGGTCACGAAAGCCTTATAAATTTAGGAACGGCAAAGAGACGAATGCCCGAACCCATACTCAGTTACCGTTCTACTGGAGATCAAATCGCGAGCATGACTGTGCTCTACAAGGATGTCTATTCATGGAACACATTCTACAGGCTGATGCACGAATGGCTCTTGGAAAACAAGTACTGCGGGCCTGACGAGGACTTTCGTGAAATACTGTATGACCATAACGAGCGTTCGTGGGGCAGCGAAGTGACGATGCGCTGGCGTTTGTCAAAGACTGACCTCAAGAGTTTCAAGGCGCTCTATCGTTATGACATGGACGTAGATGTTCACATTCTCGGACAAAAAGAAGTTGAGGTTGTCACCAATGGCAAGAAGCTCAAGGCAGACAAAGGTGAAGTCGAGGTTGTCATCAAGGGCTATCTGCTCGAGGATCCTGATGGAAAAGTGAAGAAGCATTGGCTTGGCCAACATTTTTCTGATTTCATATTTAAGGTGTTTCTAAAGCACGTACGCCGCAACCACGAGATTGCGCTGTACACTGATGTGCAGCGCTTTCAGGAAGCAGTCAAGACCTACATGAAGCTCGACACGTACTTGCCTGAGAAGGAAACCCAAGAATTTTTCCCGAAGCGAGACCTGACCTGATGCCGGTCATCATACCTGTCTCGGGTAGCAACACCCAGCACGTGGGTGTTTTTAGTCTGCGGAACTTGCAGGTATTGATGCGCCAAAAGCTTACTGAAGAGGAGTATTTTGTCACAGAACCAGGCTACGAGCACAAAGTTGGTGGTGACGGCGCTGAACTCGTGCTTGACCTCGTTGGCGACAAGAAAGTGAACGCCTACGTAAGGTTTAAAATAACCATCAAGATAGTGATTCTTGAGATGAATGATGTGGAAGTTACTCGAGAGGACAAAAAAATCAAGCTGCAGCACGGCCGCATGAAACTTATGATTTCCGGAGAGGTCGAGCTTGATCATGCCAAGAAATTCGAGGGCAACGCATTCATGAAGGGACTGCGCGATTTCTACCACAAATTCATAATCAACCGTGTCATCGACAATGTCTACTGGGATGCGGTGCACACAACCATCTTCAAGCTCCAACGCGCCATCCGCGACGAGCTCAACTTCGAGGCGCGCTAAAATGCCTGAACAGGTAATGGTTGTTGGCCTGGAACGCATCCAGTACGAAGGAGTGTTTTCTGTTGCTGAACTTTTCCGCTTGATTGATGAATGGCTTTTGGATAAGGGCTACTACCGCATCGAGCCTAAGCATGTAGAAAGCGCAAAGCCAGAAGGTAAATTTGTTGAGCTGGAGCTGACCCCAAGCAAGCAGCTGACTGACTACGCAAAGGCCTTGCTGCGCATCAAGATCCAGATGAACAACATCAAGGACGCGACGCTTGAGACGCCTGAAGGCAAGAAGCAAAAACTGAATCAAGGGAGTGTTTTGGTGACTGTTTCAGGTGTTTTGGAGACTGACTATCAGGAACGCTGGGAGTCAAAACCGTTGTTTCTTTTCATCAGAACGTTGTATGACAAGTACATCTTTAAGTCATTGACTGGCGGTTTCGAAGGTACAATCAAGAACGATGTCGAACATTTCAAAAGGACGGTTTCTGGATTCTTGAATTTGCATAGGTATACTACCTGAGAACCACAAGCTTTTTGAAGGCGTTTCTGAGTGAAATCATCATGAACATCATCAACGCATTGCAGTGGCGTTACGCCACGAAGAAGTTTGACGCAACAAAGAAGATTTCTGCAACTGATTTTGACGAATTGGTCGAAGTATTGCGGCTCGCGCCGAGCTCGTTTGGCCTGCAGCCGTGGAAGTTCGTCGTCGTCAAGGACGCCGCATTGCGTGCGCAACTGAAGGAAGCGGCATGGAACCAGGCGCAAATCACGGACGCGTCGCATTTGCTCGTGCTTTGCGCGCGCACAGACTTGGACGCGGCATTTGTGCGCAAATACATCGAGCACATGGCCGAGGCGCGCAAAGCTTCCGTTGAATCTTTGAAAGGGTTCGAGGATATGATGCTCGGCAGCATCAAGGCACGCTCAGCAGGTTTGGTTGATTGGAACAAGCACCAGGTCTATCTTGCGTTGGGCATGCTGCTTGAATCAGCTGCATTGAAGGGCATCGACGCGTGTCCGATGGAAGGATTTGACCCTGCGCAATTTGACAAGATTCTCGGCTTGAAGGATTGCACGTCGGCCGTAGTGTGCACGCTCGGCTATCGCGCTTCGGATGACGCGTCGGCAAAATACGCGAAAGTCCGCTTCCCGAAGAAGG
>CAYHVU010000081.1:1548-3513 GCA_964360075.1 uncultured Methanosarcinales archaeon | reverse complement strand
CGTGTTAAATACGACACAAAGTCAAAAACTAATGATTATGAAGATTTAATTAAGAATGGAAATGGCAAATATATCGTTCTCTTCGGAACAGAAGCCGGAACTAATAAAGTTGATGAAGAAACTAAGATTGCAACTAAACGCGGCATAATTTTTTTGAAAATAGTAACGGCATTACTTCCCGCAGTTGAAGGAGTATATTTTAATCTGGATGACGATCCTGTCGTTCGCTTGCAAAAAGAATGGAGTGGACTAACGAGCTTACCGAGCTCTCAACTAATCCAGTATTCAGATAGTAAAAAAACAATCATTGATACGCAGAAGGGTGCGCCTGGTTCTAATAAGGGAGTTCTTGCCGCAACCTTTAATGGTGTAGTTTATTGGGCACGGCCATTGCTGTTTAACTTACCTGTTGATGATGGGAAAAAATACAAATACCAAAATACAGGCAAATTACAAGAAGTAGCAACAAAGTAAGATTTAAAAGGGTCACTCATTCTTACACTTTAAAAGAGGACTGATGAAATACCTACTAGTTTATGCCGTATTGTTATTACTTATCATTCCCGTTGTGCTGTCTGTTCCTGCTGAACAAGATAATATCGCTCCAAAAGACTTTTCTGAGAAGGCTGGTGGTGCTACTTATGATGATGCGAATGGAGGAACTGCGACGGCTGATCCTGCAGGAGGTTATGATGTCAATACGGACAAATTTACCGATTCTGATGGTGTTGTATTCACCAATGTTGTCGGTGGCAAAGTTGACGCTTCGGGGCATTTAATTTCTGCTACCAGCATGGATACTCCTAAAGGTTCAGGCAAGGCGGCTGATGTAACCGGAATTACGGTTCAAGGTGATTCTTATACGATGAGTTCAGTCTCTTCTCTCCAGCAAGGTCCTATTGTTATTACGAACGGTAAGAATGTGAAGTATGCGAACGGCTGTCTCACAGCAGACAGTGCTGATTCTTTGGTTGAGTCCGACACCATCGCAACCAAGTTGGATTCGATGAATTATTGTGATAAAACGATTGAAGTAAAGAAAGCAGATTCTGTTTGGGCGAGTTGTGTGTATATGGAAGATGTAGAAAACAGTAAGATTACTGCAAAAACAGATGTGACAATAGAAGCTGACAAAGGTTCTGAATTCTCAATCAAAGATTGTTCAACGAATCAGTATGACTTCAAATCATTATCAGACGATTCCTCATTAGTTGTCTCAAAAAGTACCACCAACACAGTCTTAGACCTGAAAGATGTCCAGATTGACTTGACCAAGGATGGCGTCACGGAAAGCGTGCAGACGAACGCCACCGCAACCGTTGAAGTCTCAAGAATCGGCGGCATTCAGCACATTCACATGATGCCAGTCACGCTCTACACCTACGATGTCAAGGATGCCACAAAGAACTTCGCCGTGAGAGCATGGCAGGACGAGCACGATCTCTATCTCAGAAAGGAAATGTCTGACCAGCTTCCGAGTGAAGTCAAGACGTGCAAGGCCTGCTCCATCTTCGACTTTCCCAACCACGGACTGGAAATTCGCGGCGTGATCGACTTCAACAAGCCGCAACTGAAGAAAGTGGGCGCGACAGAACCATTACCATTCTTCACCACAGCAAACAACAACGCCAAAGCCATCCTCACCTTCGACAAGGACAACGCCTTCATCAACGACATCCTCATCCTCAACGACGCACCGCCGTACAAAACAGTAATAAGCAACTATCTTACGGTGGAAGAAGCGTTGCAAATCGGCAGCGCAACGCATCGCTTGCTCGGCATCAACGAAAAGATAACGAAAGACACCATCACGCGCTCCTGGGTCACGAACTATAGAACAGCATACAACCCCGCATCAATGAAAATAGACAACAACGAACTGAACTACCAGAGAAACGGTGTTGTTGTCAATGTCTTGCCTGACGGCAGCCCGAAAATTAAGACCTTCCTGGACAAAATCAAAAG
>CAYHVU010000081.1:0-1538 GCA_964360075.1 uncultured Methanosarcinales archaeon | reverse complement strand
GGTGTTCGGCAGGCGCGGACAATTGAGCATGTTTATCATCATGGGACTGCTCATCGTGATGATGCTCGGCGCAATTGCGTACATCGCTGAACAGATTGGTGGCTTGAGCGGCGGCGTGCGGGCAACAAGCCAGGCAGCCATCCAAAGCTACGTGACCGACTGCCTCAAAACATCCGGAACTGAATCGCTGAAGGCATGGGCGCTGCAAGGCGGGCATCTTGCCTTACAAACCCCGTTCTTTCCAGACCCTCCAACTGCGTATGATTTCGACCAAGGAACGAACAACCTCTTGCCATTGGACCGCATTGAGCTTGATATAGGTGAAGACGTGAAGAACCGCCTTGACTGCATTAAAGACTTCAAGGACATTCGTGGCGCGACCGTCGACACCATCGGCAGCCCAAATGTCAAGGTCATATTGGGAACACACGACAGCACGTTCCTGCTCACATACCAGTTCTTCGTGAACAAGGATGATGAGCGCTGGGAGTTCAAGGACTTCAGCACGTCCGTGAAAATGGACTCATTGACGCTCTTGGCAGCAGCGAACGCCACGGTCGAAAGCCAGCGCATGCACGAAGGAAGAATCGATTTAGACAGTCTTTTGCGCCCCACATTCACGTTCTTCCCATTGGACAAGACATTGATGGCCGCCATCGAACAGCTGAATGAAGACTTCCAATTCTTCTTTGCCAACCGACGATGATACGTTTTCGCCAACAGACAATCGTACGATTGCTTCTTCTTGGCACGTTTGTATTCCTGATGTACTTGAAAGTGCCGATGCTGCGGTTATGGGTGCTTTTGGCAGTTCTCGCCACCGGCATTCTCCTCCTGCACTTCAAAGAACGAAAGCATTGGAAACTGTTCTCTGTCTTGAGCTTGATACTGCTATTCGTATTCGCGCTTTGGCCTTATGAAAAACTGCCGTGCAGCATGCATCACACAGAGTCTTTCGACCGTTGGTGGATGAAATATGGCGATGAATACGAACGTCACAACATCACGAAAAAGCAGTTCAGCACGTTTCCATTTCCCAACGGATTCCACTCTGGTGATGGAATCCAGATCCCCGGACTTGATTATGAGATTGGTGACGTCGTAATCGCGTGGAACGGCCGGCTCTTGCACCATCGACTCCTCGGCACACGAATAATCGACGGCAAATCCACATTCATCACCAAAGGCGACTTTAACAACTTTGAGGATGACCCAACAACGCTCATTTTAGGAAAGATGGTCCAAAACCCATTTGCGCCATTGATGCATTACGTCCTGCGACCATACGATTGCGCATTCAAGCCAATGCCGAGCTACATCGAAGTCTATCGGCATGACCATTCATACATATTTGACGCATAAAAAAAGGAAGCGCAAAAGTATCTCGACTCCATCAGAAAACCATTCTGATCGAGCAATTTGCGTGCGCGAGTGGATGCTACTCGGAAAGGGACTGACAGCTTGGAGCGTAATTCTTTTTTTACTTTTTTCTTATTTCGCCAGCTTCCACAGCACGCCAAACTGTTTCCGATACGTGT
>CAYHVU010000080.1:0-3517 GCA_964360075.1 uncultured Methanosarcinales archaeon | reverse complement strand
GCCCTGAAAGTATGTGAAGAAACGAATAATCGCTTTATAAGCTTTGGTCTCGAAAGACTTAAAAAGAAAGTATACTTTAGGTATACTATGAGCGCCACCACCATCAAGGTCTATCCTTCAACCAAGAACGTGCTGGACGCGTTGCGAACGCCAGGCGAAAGCTACGACAACGTCATCAACCGTCTTGCGGAATCGCGCATGCGCGTTCAACTAAGGACTGCGCTGAAGGAAGGGTATCAAGCCTGCGCAACAGAAGCCAAAAAAGTTCTTGCTGAGTGGGATGCGACTGCACCAGATGTTCCATGATCCGGCGCGGAGATATTTGGCTCGTCAATCTCGAGCCGACGCAAGGCCACGAAATCAAGAAAACCCGTCCTGCAGTCATCATCCAGAATGATCAAGGAAACCAGTACAGCCCCTTGACAATCATCGCACCCGTGACGTCACAAAACATGGAGCGAATATATCCGTTTGAGGTGCGCCTGTTCAAGCCAGAGGTCGTCAAGGATTCAAAAGTGCTCTTGAACCACATCCGCACTGTTGACAAAGCCCGCTTGCTCAAGCGTCTTGGCAGCGTTGATAAAGACGCGATGCCACGCATCGACGAAGCAATTAAGATCAGTCTTGGTTTGGCGTGAGAAAGTCCGCATACTGTGCTTGCAATTTCGCAATCATGTCTGCACGCTTGCTTGGAAAGTCCTCAAATGAGCGAATTCCAGCCGGACGCGTAAGTCTGCGTTCGATAATTGCGTAGGTTGCGGCATGATGCAGACGAATCTCATATCGTCGCTGATTCTCATCAATCACTTCACAAAGCGTCACGCGCTGACCGAACACTTCCTTCGTACGGAGATCTTTCTCCTGCATAGAACTACGCTTCCTTCTGCTTCATCTGACGCGTCACGTAGCCCGCGACCGTGTTGCGGATTTTCTTGCTCGTGATGCCCAAATGGCGTTCGACAATGACTTTGTTTTCGTCGAAAGAATCCTTCATCTCGCCCCTGTGGTCGCGTAGCAACTGCAAAGTCAGTCGCTTAATCATTTGAGTTTTGATGCGGCCCATAGTGTCTTCTTGACGGGTTGAGGGTTTTTTTCAGTCGTGATACTATATAATGCTTTTGGTCACTATGCGAGAAATTGAGGCTTTTTTACGAAGAAACCTTTTTAAACACTCTCCTGCGTTCTTTTGCCATCGAGCTCGTAGTTTAGCGGTATAACGCCTCGTTGACGTCGAGGAGGTCGCCGGTTCGAATCCGGCCGAGCTCATCGTGAGCGCACGAGAGTCGGACGGCTCGCCGAAACAATAGATTCGGCGCCTGCCGGCCGAGCTCATTTTTGAGGTGATTAGTGAAAACAAGTCGGCTTGCTGTAACAAAAAAGGACTTGACGTTCTTCGGCTTACTTGGCGTGCTTGTTAGGAGCGTTTGGGTTCATTTCAAGGGAATCCTGCTATTACTCATCCTGGTGAGCGCTTGCAGCGCCGTGTTCCAGATAGCTGCGCCGAAGATATTCCAGCAAATCATTGACTATCTCATCAAGGGTGGCTTTGAGTTGAGCCAATTCACGAAACTCGTTTTAATCGCGGGCGGATTCATGCTCTTCGGTGCGCTGTTCCAATTCCTTGCGGACAAGTTGAGCTTCTACATCGCTACGCAGATTGAGGATCGATGGCGTTATACTGGGCTGTTAAAGTTCTACACCTTGCCGATGAAATGGCAGGACCAGCATGACTCCGGTGAGATAGGTAGCAAGCTCGACCGTGGCGGCAGCGCTATTTTCAGCGTTCTATATGAGATATTTGGCCGAAGCTTCACAGTGAGTTTTGTGACACTTATTTTCGTGCTCATTTACACCGGATACGTATTCCCCCAATTCCTAGCGATACTGCTTATTCCGCTACCAATTTACTTGTTCGTGACTTATATATCTTCAAGAAAGATTGCGGCAATGCAACTAAAACTCAACCGAATGGTGCATGATGCCAATCGAACATGGTACGATGGCGTAGGCAACTTACGTTACGTGAAAACATTCGGTCGAGAGTACGCCGAGACTGAAGAATACGCGAACAAATGGGATGATTTTCATGTCTATGAATACACAGTTGAACGAGCGTGGCTCGCACAGAGCTTTGTCCAGAACCTCATTGAGGTCGTTACTCGCGCGGTGTTGCTCGTTTTTGCCGCAAAGTCTGTTTTAGCCGGCAGCATAACTGTCGGTCAAGTTGTGCTTCTCGTCAGCTTTCAGCAGCTCACATTCTCGCCATTGCAGCAGTTAAATAGCCTTTTTACGCGCATCAGACGAGTTGCGACGCGCATGCAGCATCTATTCAAGATTATCGCAGAAGACGATTCGTTGAAAGACGTGTCGAACGCAGTTACGTTAGGTCCGTTGAAAAAAGGAATCACTGTCGAGAGTATCCAGTTCAAGTACGGTAAAAAAATACACTCTCTAAAGAACATTTCACTCAGTATCAAGCCCGGAACGACAACGGCGCTTGTCGGACGCTCAGGCGCAGGCAAGACAACATTAGCGATGCTGCTGTTGCGCTTCTACGACCCTGACAGCGGAAGAATATTGTGGGATGACGTCGATATCCGCAACGCGTCTCGCAAAAGCCTGCGCTCATGTGTTACGTTAATTTTACAAGACACGACGTTATTCAACCGCACCATCACAGAAAATATTCGGTATGGTAATCCAAAGGCAACGCAAAAACAGGTCGAAGAAGCCGCCCATCTCGCGCACGCGCACGAATTCATAAAAGAACTGCCGAAAGGCTACAACTCAGTTGTTGGCGAGCGCGGCGTTCGACTTTCTGGCGGCCAACGCCAACGCATCACCATCGCACGAGCGCTCTTAATCCAGCCTGAACTGTTGGTCATGGATGAAGCGACGTCGCACCTGGATGCTGAGACCGAGGCTGCTATCAAGGAAGCAATCAAGCGACTGCACGGCAAGCACACCCAGGTCATCATCGCGCACCGCTTGAGCACGGTGCAGCACGCCGACAACATCGTCCTGATGGACAAGGGACGCATCGTCGCGCAAGGCAAGCACAAGACGCTCCTGAAAAACCCCTTGTATCGGAAACTGTGCCGACTGCAACTGCAATAGTTTTATTCCGGCGCCCAACAAACCCTATTCTCGACTTCGACAGACAGTCCTTCCTTCGCCGCGATGGTGTGCGGGAACGCCGCGAGCGCGACCGGCCGCCCCCAGGTCAGCGCGCCGCCGATGACCCGATCGCCCGCGCGCAACCGCACCGGAAGGAACGGATCGGGGTTATCGCCGGAAACGTTTTGCGTCGCGGTCGCGAGTCTCGGTCCGGCGAAGCGCACCGCCACGCCGCCCGCCTCGATCCAGCGCGCGAGCACCCCTGCTTCGGCGGCGGGCAGCGGGCCGGGATCGGCGAGCACCAGAACCGCGAGCGCGCGGGCCAGCAGCTCGCCGAGCGGCGCGCGGCGGGGGTGCGCCCCCCGCCCCACCCCCCCCCGCCCCTAAAATAGGGGGGCGC
>CAYHVU010000079.1:0-3895 GCA_964360075.1 uncultured Methanosarcinales archaeon | reverse complement strand
AGCACAATTAATCAACAAGCTGACAAAGGAATTTTTAGACGATTTTTGTAGCAAAGATGGTAAAATTCTATGGGAAAAAGTTGTAAAATACAATTCTGAAAATCTTAGTCCTGAAGATCGTCGCAATCTTTAATCAGCATTTTCTCGCTCCTATTAAAATATAAATTTATGTGAAGCAGACTATATGTGCGAAGCACGGAACTCCTCTAAGAAATGGAAATTTTATTGTATTTAACAGACATTAATTTCAGTTGTCCGATTTTCTCGGACAACTCAAAACCTTTGATACTGGTGCTGACACACCGATGGATGCGTTTATCAGACACGGACAGCAAACTTTATAAAGGGCTCCTCTCGGCATTCGTACAGCACAATGTGGCGATGCTCGCCGAACCTCAGGTTCGTCGGCACCTCGGACACAGTCCGAGTCTCTCGCTGAAGTGCGGCAGTACACTGCAAACAATAATGGAGACACAATGGGAATTTACAAGCACATTCAAAATTCTTGGCGCACAGAAACGCCAGAACTCAAAGCGCTTTGGAAATCACGATTAATCCAGTGGCGCAAGGAAGACGTCACCACGCGCATCGAGTATCCAACACGGCTTGACCGCGCTCGCGCGCTCGGGTATCGCGCGAAAACAGGCGTCATCCTGGTCCGTCAAAGAGTCAACCGCGGCACGCATCGCCGTGAGGACTGGTCAGGCGGCAGGCACTCGAGCAACTCCTCGATCAGGATGAACTTGCAGTTGAACTACCAATCAATCGCAGAACGCAGAGCGAACGACAAGTTTCCGAACTGCGAAGTCATGAGCTCATATTTCGTTGCCAAAGACGGCAAACATGAATGGTATGAAATCATTCTTGTCGAAAAAACAAACCCGAACGTGCTCGCAGACGCACGCTTGGCGGGAATTGCAGGACAACGCGGACGCGCGTATCGCGGCATAACGAGCGCGAACAGAAAAACTCGTGGATTGCGCCACAAGGGCAAGGGCGCCGAAAAAATAAGATAGCGATTCATAAATAACAGTGCGGAGGTGTTGAGATTGCCGAAAAAGGTGGTTGAGCAGGACATCGAAGAAGAAGATGTCGCAAAGGAAGATTATCCTGATAAGGACGTCGTAACAGACAAATTCATCGAAGATGATGACGACGGCGAAGGCGTCGAAGACGTTGCAGGCGGAGACGCGCCTGCGGCGGAGCTTGGAGATGATTTTTAGTTTTTTCTCCTCTTATTTCCTTTGACCACTATATAATGGTGTATCAAGAAAGATTTATATAGCAAGAGCGAGATTTCATTCATGAAGAGGTGTTTGGGGGAGTAGTTATATGTCGATCACAAAGTCAGTTCGTAATCAGTCTTATGTTCCTTCTTTTGCCAGAAAGGCAGTCGCGCTTGGCGCGTTCGCGTTCGGGGGATTGACTGCGCAACAGTACGTCCGCGCAGACGAACCAAAAGAGATGACACAGGAAGATTTTGAAGATATCATCAGGGAATTACAACGTATCGAAGATGAAAAGCGCGCGGCAGAAAAAGAAACAGCACGCAAAGTTGCCGAAGCAGCAGAACGCAAAATACTGGAAGAAAAAGAAAAGGCATTGCTTGAAGAGCAAGCGCGTCTGAAGACAGAACTGGAAGCTGCGCGGCTAGAAAAAACAGAGACGCAAAGCAAGGAACGTATCGGCAAGCTGCTCCAAGGGCAGAACACGCAATTGCCCGCGAACAGGCTCAAGCATTCTCATTTCGAAATAAAAGCAGCTTACGATTTCAAGAACTCAGGCCTTGACGGCAAGGCGGCATTGCAGTTCGGACTCGGCAAGGGCTTCCGTGCATATCTCGAAGCGGACATGCTCAAACGCGACATCACCTCGGGAGACGCTGAAGGCGACCAACAGGATATCGGCGCGTATCTTGCCTTGACGAGCGATGATTTCACGCTCACGTTCAACAATCAGCATGGCTCAACAACGCTGGACGATTCGTTCACGGGCACGGAAAACCTCACGTCCACGCTCACGAGCACAACGACAAGTTCGCATGAAGAGAGCGATTCAGAATTCTTGCAGGCATTGACACTCGAATATCACGCGAATGACTCATTCAACATCGGTCTGCGCGGAACGCACATCAAGGGCCGCGAAAAGAGCGACGATGATGTTTCCGTGCTCACTCTCGGAACTGTGCCGAACCCGTTAGGGGGTGTCATTGACATCGACGAGACCGCGAATTTGAAGGTCAAGGCGCGCACCAACACCAGCTATTTGAGCGGTCAGGCATTCATGGAAGGCACGCTCGCGAAAGGATTTGTCATTCACGGACGTTTTCGCTACGCATCCAACAGCATCGAGACAAAGCTTAACGGTGACACGGTCATCGACGAAGAAGAGCGCAGAATCCAAGGATTGCTGCGCGCGCGGTATGGTGGAGAGTTTGCACACCTTGTCGTTGACTTCGGCTACCAAAAGATGCTCGACGGCGCCGACAAGGGCCGCAACAGCCATTTCTTGGGCGCAGCAGACCTTTCCCTAAGATTAAACGACAAAGTTTTGGGACAAGCCAGCGGCTGGTATGACGAGAACAGACAGTATGGAGGCAGCGCCGCACTCGCGTTGGGCCAGAAACCGTTCGGCAACTCTGCGCTCGCGGACTTTGCGCGCGATGGCGAACAGCTCAGAGACATCACGTTCGATGATGGATTGACTGCACGACAACGCGTCATGTACAAGCGTCTTGTTCCAGAACGCTTCATCAAGAACAATGAAGGCGCTGTTTTCCGATTTTCGATTGACGGCGACGGAGCGCACCACCTGTATTCTGCTGACGCAGCCATCACGACGAGCGCGTTGATTGACGGCACGTCCGTGCATGCAGGATTCACAGGAGGCAGAGGCTACAAGGGATGGCACGGACGCCTGAATCTCAACCTTGGCGGTGGAGTAAACGGATATGTTTTCGGCGAACACGAGCAAGACTCAATCACGGACACGCGTTCGACCGCAGTCGGCATCGGTGTCGTATTTGACTTCGGTCCATCGGAGAGCGACAAGAAATGAACATGCGTGTGGTGTTGGGGATTGTACTCTTTTTGTTGAGCGTAAGCTCAGTTGCGGCACTTGATTTGAGCCCAGTAGTTTCTTTGACTGCGAGTGATACCACAACTACGACAACGGCAACGTTGACGGTCATCGGCATCGACCCGGACACGTCACCCAATGTCGCGGACATGGCTGAGCTGAAGCTCTACCGCGATGGAACAGAGCTTGCTTCCAGTTCGTGCGCAGGAACTTCAGGCACATGCGTATTGGTTCATGTGGAGTTCTTTGGCGAGGATGCAGTGCACACGTACACCGCGACCGGCACGGATGACGACGGGCACACCGTCACGAGTTCTTCTGTTACGATTACCTACACTGGTGCGAATGTTCCGCCTGTCTTTTCTGACATTCCTGACGTGAACGTCACGGAAGATTCCGGTCTTAATGTGGGTCTGCTTGATTTGTGGACGTACGCGACAGACATAGAGACCCCTGATGCCGGGCTCACTTTTACGATTTTGACTGAAACATCGACTGCAACAGTAGATTGTACTATCGCTTCCGGACAGTTCATTGATTGCACGACTGTCGCGAATGCAACTGGAACGAGCGAAGTCACGGTTGAAGTATCTGACGGCGACGACACCGGCATTGGCGCGTTCAATGTCACAGTCACTCCAGTCAATGACCCCGTAACGATTGCGGCCTTGTTCGCGAACATCACTTTTCCTGAAGACGGCAATGCAACCCTCGCACTCGGTCCTGGCTTCAGCGACCCGGACAGCAACCTCACGTATTCATTTGTCGGCGGAACCGGACTTTTCACAATCACGGAAACAGCAGGCACTGCAACGTT
>CAYHVU010000078.1:0-4082 GCA_964360075.1 uncultured Methanosarcinales archaeon | reverse complement strand
AAGACTCCTTTTGGCGGCTCGATACCCAATCGCTCGAAAATTTCTGGATGTTTCAGTGGCAATTCTACCATTTCTCTTACTTTCTTGATTTCGTCGTCAAGTCCACCGATGTCTTCATAAGCGACTTCAGGAACTGCGTCTTCCTTCATCTCGACTGCTTCGGGATTGAGCTGGATTTCGGTAGTGTCAGTAATGATGACGGCTTGCTTTGGGTTCGTGTCAACGACCATAAACTTCAAGTCGCCAAACCCAAGCCCCATCATGGCATTCTCGTCCATCAACGGAAACATGGCGTCAAAGAGCGGGTTGCCAGTCATTGCAGTGCGTCGTCTGCGAGCGCCGCCTAGAGAAATGATGTCACCTTTGACTACGGCTCTGCCGAGCAGTCCTTGCTTGAAGATGCCGGGCGAAGCCTTGACAACAATGCCTTCCTTTGCAGGCGCGATAATGATTTTCTTGGCTTCCTTGACTTCGACCTTACGCACGGTGACTTGGTCGCCGATGCTTGTGCGGGCGTTCTTTCTTGTCAGGTTATCCATCCGGATGAAGTCTTGGCCAATGTCACTCGGATAAGCTCTGTCGACTAGCGCGACGGTCTTTCTTTCGGCCTCAATCTCGACGATATCTCCGGGGCGGACATCAATCCGGTGCATAAAGCCCGAATCGATGCGCACGATACCCTTGTTGACATCGTCCTGGATTGCTTCCGTGACCTTCAATCGGATGTCTTTTGGTTCAGGCATGAGAATAAATTATTTCGCGATGCTTGGCAGCTCAATCGGTGCGGGCAGGTTGACTTCGCGGCTGATGATGATGGCTTCGACATTGCACTTGCCAAGGATGTGGTTGATTGCGATGCGCGCCTCGTCCTTCGGCAGTTTCTTGTCCTTTTGCCAAGCCTTTGCAATGCTGTCAATTTTTTCAGGCTTTTCTAGATAGATGAGTTCGCCCTCGAGCGTGATGTGACCTCGATGTGGCTCATACGAGCTCATGAATTCGAACGTGACACGGAGCACGTCTTGGCTTTGCGCGCCGAGAGCCAGCTTGGTCTTGATGGCATCCTTCAGCACTACATTGTTCTTGATGTTCATCGGGCCGGCCTTTTGTTCGTGGCGCTCGGCGTTGATTCTCGTAAAGTTGAATGCTATTATTGGCATAGTTTCACCATGGTTCGGCCACCCCTGACCGTATATAAAGTATTCTATACTGTATGCTCACTATTTAAATGCTTTACGAACCTCTTTGACGTCGTGGCTTCTCTGTTCGCGACTCATCCAAGCTCGCCACGGCCGCAGGGGGAGCACTCTTAGGTGGTCATCAACCCTTAAAAGCAATCTCCTACTGCTAGCACTATGCTCGACCCGGTGCTCTTCAATACGTTCGTGCTGCTCATCAGCCTGCTGATTGTCTTCAAGGGCGCTGACTTGGTGGTGTACGGCATCACACGGTATGCGCGCAAGCTCGGGCTTTCTGATTTGTTGATTGGCTTGGTGGTTGTGGCGCTCGCGGCAAGCATGCCGGAAATCATTGCTGCGCTCACTGGA
Source organism: uncultured Methanosarcinales archaeon (assembly GCA_964360075.1). Taxonomy (GTDB): domain Archaea; phylum Nanobdellota; class Nanobdellia; order Woesearchaeales; family ARS49; genus DSQK01. Next base: position 2,538 of record CAYHVU010000078.1, on the reverse strand, counting down.
CTGATGCTCGGCCAGGAAGATGTGCTCTTCGGCACGATGCTCGGCACCAATCTCGTGCACTTGACTCTCGTGCTGGGCGTGCTCGCGCTCATTGGAAAGAAAATCAAGCTCGAAGCAGGATTGCTCAACAATCGCATTTGGGTGCTCGGGGCAGTGCTGCTTATTCCGTTTGCACTGATGCTCGACGGCAACCTTAACAGAGTGGATGGCATCATTCTCGTCGCGCTCTATGCAATCTATCTTGGCTGGCTCTGGAACCGCGAAACGTCAATGCACGCGCTCAAAAAGAGGGTGTTGCTCAAAACGATTGCACGCGACGGCTTGATTTTCATCCTGAGCTTGATTGCCATCCTGCTGTCCGGCCGATGGCTGGTGTTCAGCAGTCTGAATCTTGCGATGTTGGCGGGCATTCCTGCGTACTTTATTTCACTGACTATGATTGCGTTTGCTGGCGCGCTGCCTGATTTCGCGGTTGGGCTGCGTTCGGTGTTCCGCGGACACCAAGATGTCGGCGTTGGGGATGTCTTAGGAAGCGTCACGCTCGAATTATTGTTGTTCTTCGGGCTTGTTGGGCTGTTGCATCCGTTGGCAGTTGATGTTCCGACCGTGCTTCCTGCAATGATTGCGTTGGCGTTCGCGTTGGGTTTTGTGTTGTGGCGCGTTTCTCAGAAATCAATGACTTGGAAACACGGGCTAGTGCTTGTGGGTATCTACATCGCGTTCATTGCGTTCGAGGCGGGAAAACTGCTCTAACCACAGTGCAAGTCATTCCTCGAACTCGTCATCGATGGTTGATCATCACTCACATAAAAAATAAAAAATCAAATTTTCAGGATTTCCTTCCATTCAGGCCTTCTTGCTTCCTCCGCATCTTTTCTGAAGTAAGGGATGATGTGCAGCCCTCGGTACTGACCACCAGAAAGTTTGCGCGAATCCAAGTACATCTGCGTGAATCTTGTAACTCGTTCGTCAATGGGTCCTTTTATGAGCTGGGCAATGGCTACGTTTTTCATTGTCGGCTGTTTCAGGAACTCACGTGTGAAGGCTGGGCTTTCTCCTGACAACTCAATGCTCATGAATACCGGAGCATAGGGTAAGAGTTGCAGCGCAGCATCTACATTTGCTTTGCAAATACAACGGCTTTGCGCGAAAGCCCGAGGGCTACTCAGCTCTCGCGGTGTAGGTTCGAAACGGATTTTCTCCTCGCCGGGTTGTTTGTCGTACGCGGAAGCCACTGCGTGATAAAGTTTGCACAACTGCATCGTGTCTTGTTCAGATGTTGGTACTATAATCTTATCGTCCTCGCCACCGCCACGCAGAAACGTGGGAGTTCCTTCAACGACTTCGAACGGACGCACGATCGTAAATGGTGCTGTTTTTTCAAGTACATACAACAGACCTCGTTCTTCCGCGGACTTAATCTCCCAAGGTGCGCTGCACATCGCGGTCACGATTTCTTGCAATCTGCTCATTTGTTCTTGTTTTTCATTTTTCATTTTTGTCTCCACCCATTTTTGCGGGATGAGCTCCCGTTTTACTACCTTTTAGTAATGGTGCCTAACTACTTAAATGTTATCTCCTCACGGGGGGGCGAAGCTTAATATACAAGAACCGATTAAGAGGAGATATGGTCGAAGAAATCAATTTGGAAGATGCAGGGCTTACTGAAGGAGAGTCGAAAGTCTACCTTTCGCTCCTGAAAATAGGTCCGTCCACTATCGGGAAAATCATCAAAGAAGCTCAAGTATCAAATTCTAAAATTTATGACATTCTAGACCGACTGAACAAAAAGGGCTTGGTCGGAATTTCATCCATTAACAACGTGCGGCAGTTTGAAGCAAAGAATCCTTCTGCGATTACTGAGTTACTTACAAAAAAGGAGAAAAGCATCGCTCGTCTTAAGCAGGATCTTCCGCGAATGCAGGAAATGTACAAATATGCCGAGCCCGTGCAAGAGGCAGAGATTCTGCAAGGCGTTCGAGGAATCAAGACATTTACCGAACTGATACTATCAAAATTGGAGAAAGGCGACACGTTCTACATTTTAGGAGCGCCAAAAGAAGCGACAGACGTTTTAGGAGCATACTTTCAGGAATGGCATGTGCAACGGGCACAAAAAGGAGTGATGTGCAAGATTTTGTTCAATGAAGACGCAGAAGAACGGGCACGGATACGAAAGAAAACTCCGCTGACAGAAGTACGATTTTTGCCGAAAAACATCAAAACACCCGCACTTATCGATATTGGCAAAGACTACGTCGCAACCCTGCTCTTCGGAGAACGACCCCTGTGCATTGTTATAAAAAACAAGAAAATCGCGGAAAGCTACACTAATTATTTTGAGCTTCTCTGGGATGCATCCAAACCCTAATATGCTTTCGGGGTTCTTATTCACACCATCACTCAATCTATATACTCCAGAAGCTAATATTTATAAAGGCCATTCGTGATTTTTGAGCCCATGGGGATTTCGCCGGGCAAGCTCGAAAAGGCAAAGCAAGCCATCTGGAAAGACTCGCAAGAGCCTTCCAATGAAGT
>CAYHVU010000077.1:0-4152 GCA_964360075.1 uncultured Methanosarcinales archaeon | reverse complement strand
TTGACGCGCTCAACAAGGAATACACAGCTCCCGAGGCAATCATCCTATTCGGAAGCTATAGCCGCGGCGAAGACACGAAACGCAGCGACATAGACATCGCCGTCATAACAAAAAGAAAAATATCCCCTGACCTCAGTAAGTACCGCAGCATGCTGCACCGCGAAATCCAGATTCTCGAAACCGATCTGAAAGACTCGAGCAAAGAATTTATAACAAATCTCGCCAACGGCATCATCCTGAAAGGATATCTCAACCCATGAAACGATTCGAAGAATTCATCGCGACAAACGACGTCAGAAAAACGTCACCCGATGCGGGACTTGCGCGCTCCTTGCGCAAGGACGCCGAACAACGCGTGAAACTTATGCTCAGCATGGAACTGAAAGAGGAATCCGCAACCCTGGTTTTTGAACAGGTCTACGAGGCGCTCCGCGCCTGCGCCGATGCCATTCTCACCGTTGAAGGATTCAAGTCTTATTCCCATCTTGCGACCATCAGCTTCCTCCAAAAATGTCCGGAACTAACGGCGCAAGAACTCGCGCAATTCGACAACGCGCGAGAAAAACGCAATCTTGCACGATACTACGCGAAACAAGTCACCGTACAAGAAACAAAAGACCTGTTTCAATTTTACGCAGTCATAAAACCGAAACTTGACGCAATCTTCCAACGCATAACTGCCAAAAGAAAGTGAGCTCAGCACACCTTTTTCCAACATTTTCCTTCTGGTTTTCGGGGTGTCATTTTTTGGTTCGGGTCATCAGCCTCTTTGTTCTCGTCGGTATTTTGTGACAAGCCGAATTCTGTTGCATTATTTACCTTCCAACGGCCGTCTTGATCCGGTTGAAGGTTTTTCGGCTCCGCCTGAAGATCACTTTTTCTCGTCAAGAATTTTCTTCAGGCGGAGACCATACCCATTATCTTATCGTCCCACGGCTCTGAACTGCCTTACGGTTTACTTGATGCGGCTTGATCTGACATTTTTATCGTCGATATCTTTCGTGAGGTGGTTTCAGAAGAACAAGCGCTGATAGTTGAGGAATAGATTGTTCTCGGTCTCAATCGGATCGAATTTCTTCAGTTTCGCGATGCATTTTACGCTTTCTTGCACGTTCATTGGCTCGTTTCGTTCGTCTGCGATGTGCGAAAGCCATGGAGAATCTGTTTCAGTCAATAACTGGTTGATGTGCATCTCGTTGACGACCATCTCGAAGTGTTGCAATCTCGCAATGACGGGAGGAATGCTCAAGTGGAATCCGAGTTCGTTGGCTTTCCGCACGAGTGACTTTCTGCCGCCGAAGCAATGCAGGACAACTTTCTTATTCGTGCTTGACTGCAAGAGCTCGAGCGTTTCTGTTTCCGCTCCTCGGCTGTGGATGATGAGTGGTTTCTTGAGTTTTTCACCTAATGCCATGATTTTCTTGAAGTTTGCGACCTGCAGTTTACGTAAGTGTTCATCCGTGACATGCTTGAATTCCAAACCCACTTCGCCGATGCCCATGATGTTGTCTTTTTGTGACGCGATGAAGTCAAGTTCTTTGTCAAGGTCCCAAGGGTGCGTGGCTTTTTCAAGCCCGGTTTCCGTTTCCACGAATCCGATGGCGTCCGTTGGATAGGCTCCAAGCGCGGCCTTGATGATGGAATGCGTTTTCGCCAATGCGAGAATTTCTCGATTGTTCGCGGGGTTGACGCCGTTGCAGACGATTGCGGTGACGCCTGCTTTTTTTGCGCGTTCCAAGACTGCGGGCAAGTCATGCAAGAATTTTGGGTCTGTCAAGTGTGCGTGGACGTCGACGAGCATAAACCAGTTTCAGGAGAGCATACTTTAAAAAGCAATCCTTTGCCTTCGAACGCTAGGCTCCCGTCGTATAGCTTGGATATGCGCGCAGGACACGAACGCCCCGATAGTATAACCTGGATAGTACTTAGCCCTCCGAAGGCTGCAGTCCGGGTTCAAATCCCGGTCGGGGCGTATTTAGGGAATTGAACCCAGGTGGGTTCTTTTCCTTTTTTATCGTCTGTAGAAAGAACTATTTTCTTCATTTTTTCCGGATTTTGATTCTTGGCTATTTCGGGTTTTTGCATGGTTGTTGACAGAATAGCGCCTTTCAATACCATTCTGCTGATGTTCAAGGATAGATTGTGAGTGAAATTCATAAATGCTCCGTTGCCAAACAGGATTTGAACCCCAATCGAAGATTAAAAACCTTGCTTTATAAAGAAAACAAAAGTAAAATGCTTTTAGGGAATCATTCTGTCGATGCCCAATTTTCGAAGAAAAGATGAAGCTTGGAAAGAACAGTAAAAACCCGCAGGCCGAAACATCATCCCAGAAGGTAGCCTCAATCTTACAATCCTATGAACTTGTCTTTTGCAAGAATTTGTTACCACTTCTGAGTTGTTAAAAATAGAAAGCTTTAAATAGACCATTCGCTCTATGCCGAGCAAGGGTGGCATGTATACAATGCAAGCGTACACGATTACCAAGCAAATCAGCAAGCACGGCAGCCAAGCAGTTATTACTATCCCTAAACTGCTCGAGAGCGAGCTAAAGCCAGGCACGGTGGCAGAAGTACGGATTACGGTGCTTAAGGAGGCAGAACTATGAGCGGGATATACTTGCGCGACAAGGTACAAGAATTGTACGATCTTGTTGGCAAACGCGGATTATACGTCAATACGAACCATGATGTGTTTGTCAACGCCAAAAGCATAAATGCAGGACAGTCGCAACAATATAAATTCTCTTTGCTGAACCCGAAGGGCAAGGCATACGCATCGCCAATGCTTTTGGCAACTTTGACGTCGTTGCTCAATCACGGAACAATGCTCATCACAGGCGCGCCGGGTATTGGAAAAACAACAGGAGCAGAACTTGCAGGTCATTTCTTCACAGGAACCCCTCTTGATGAAATCCTTGAATCAACGATCCAGGGTCACCCCCAGCAGACAGAAGAGAAAATGATTGCGAGATTCCACACAGGAAAACTCGTTAAAGACGGTGAAGAACACGTCTTGCCGCGCAAGTTCCTGACGAGCAAAGTCAAGCTTATTGACGAAATCAACCGTCTTGACCCTGACAAGTGGAGCATCATACTGCGACTTATTGATACAGGAAAGGCAACATACGGCGACACGTTGCTCGAGGCAGCTACCGGACCGTTATTCGCGACTGCAAACTACACAGATGCAGGAACGTTTGAAATGCCGCCTCCAGGACTTGACCGTTTTGACGTTGCAGCAGTTGTCACAAGCCCGCAGCCGTGGGACTTGTCAAGAATTTATTCAAGGTCTGATGAGAAACTGAACGGAGGCTTGCAGAAACTATTGGAAATTCCTGAAGAGCTCAAGCTTTCTGACGATGACTTTGCGCAAATACGCAAGGAAATAAGCGGCTTGCCAAAAGCCGGCAACCTTGACACGTATCTGAACTTTGTGCTCGCAACAATCCGCTTTTCAGAGGCGGCAAGCGATGATGTTACGCGCATGACAAAAGGAAACGCATGGGCATCATCCGACATTCAAGGGCTGCATTTTACAAATCACCCTTCGGTGTACACGAAGAATGAGCTTAGCGTGAGAACTGCAAGAGCGATCCAGAGATATGCGCGCGCCTTGGCGTGGTTTTCAGGAGATTATCAGGTTAGCGAAGCGCACGTCAACACGATATTCCCTTACGCGACCTGGCACAAGCTTCAGCCAAGCGAAAAAGCACTGCAGGAAAAACCAAAATTCGCAAATGACCGCATTGCATTCGCGCGCTTTGTGCTCGAAAAAATTTCGGGCGAGTGGGCAACGATGAAGGGACAGAATGAACTCAAGGTTTACGGCAGTACACTGAATGCCATCCTGGACGATACTGATGCAACACTTATGGAACTCATCCAGAAGAATGCTGGCTTGCGAGAAATCGTGAGCAAGTCAGGTCAAACCCCGCTTTATGCGGTCGTCAGCAATGCAATCAAAACAATCTGCAATTGGGACAATCCTTACGCTTTGGTTCTTGCAAAATCGCTTGAAACAGGATACAACGCAAGAATGATGAAACAATGACAAAAGAACCATATTCAAGACTTGTACCGGATGATTCAACACCAGAAGAGCAAGCAAAAGTGCTTGAGGAACTGTTGAGAATGCCCGCTGAACCGCCGA
>CAYHVU010000076.1:0-4179 GCA_964360075.1 uncultured Methanosarcinales archaeon | reverse complement strand
TAACAGCCACGCGCTCTAACCGCTGAGCTAGGGGGGCACGAGGATTTGCCTTTTCAGGCGCTATAAAAACCTTTGCTCGCTCGCATTTGCTTCGTGGCGAGCCTTGTTTTGCGTGCTAGATTGTCATTCTGACGCATCAAAGCGAATCTGGGGAGAACGGCTAGGGATGCTTACGACACGTGTTCCTTCTGCAACAGTAATGTGTAGATAAAGAGCGAGATGATGATGAGCTCGAAGAAGCCGTTGATGTAGAGCGTGATATCAATTAGGCCAGCGGCTCTTAAAATGGTGATTACTTCTTCCATGATGAAGATGATGACTGCCGCGAAAATCGCGTACCAAGGTTTCAGGAACGTCTTCTTGGTCGCGGTCGTGAACATCTTGCTGAACAGGAACAGCATGACGACGACGAGCGCCAGATTGTAGAACGGCGCGGCGAGCGTGAGCGCTTCACTGAGCATCATTCTTGCCACCCTTTGTTGACATGGATTTGGGTTGCGAGCGCGATTATTACGAAGGCGAGAATCACGCCGACTAGAATGTGCGTCCAGTATGGCGCAACAGGAACACCGAACGCGTGCAATGCGCCGATGATTTCAACGATGACGAACAGCACGAGCGCAGGCAGGAGATACTTCCAGGCGCGCAAATCCTTGCGATGCGTTGACTTGAAAAGAGTGAGCGCGATAAAGCCAGCGATGATTGCCAAGAAGCCCGCGGCAAGCTGCGCAATCCCGTAGACGTAATCGTAGATGCCTAGTGCCATGCTTCCTCTTTTTTGAATTCTAGCTCATAACGTTATATAAATGTTATGATGAGCGCGATAAGCACGCCGAGCAGCGCGCCGAAGAACACTTGCCGCGGCGTGTGTCCGGGCACGATATGGATTTGCTGCTTGACGTGGTTCTTTTTCAACAGTTTCGCGAGCGCTTGGCCTTCCTCGCCAACGCTCCGGCGCATGCCGAACGCGTCACGGATGACGATGCCAGTAAGCGCTAGAGAGACTGTGAATGCCGTGGAGAACCCTTCCGTGATGAGAATGCTGGTGGCGAGCGCACTCACGATGGCCGTGTGCTGGCTCGGCATGCCGCCCGTCATGACGAAGCTCCACAATGACCACTTGCCAGCGAGCCCATTCACGACGAACTTGATGCCGCCCGCGACAATGAGGGCAGCAAGCACGCTCAACAAGACATCAGGAATCGCGGGAAACATGAGTTTGGAAGAAGTTTATGCTATATAAATTTACGGGCTCCACGCGCTGTGGCCCCATTGGATGAGCAAATCAACGCCGAGTTCTTCGACATTTGGCAGGTCGCACGCGCCGTAGCACGAACCCATCCACGTGATGACTCTTGCGCTTGTTTTTGACTCCAGTTCCTTGACGATTTGTGCCGTTTTGGGTTTCAGCCCTTCGGGAAGCTGGATGCAGACAAGCTTTGCTTTCTTGTCCTTGATTGCGGTTACTGCTCTGTTTAGTTCCAAGTCGTACATATGACCCCGCCGTGATTCGAACACGGGACCTCACGATTATCAGTCGTGCGCTCAACCAGGCTAAGCTACAGGGTCGTAGGACGCTGGAGCCTTGCCGACCGAACGTCGGCATTGGCTACAGGGTCGTTGAAGTATACGTCGATAATCTAGAAATGCTTTTTAAAGGTTTCCTATGAATGTTCGTTCAAGAAACCGATAATCTTCGTGAACACCACACCTTCAGTGTCTTCGCGGATGACGACATGATTTTTTCCATTGACCCAGAAAATCTCTTTCGGCGCGTTTATGAGGACGTCAGAGAGTTGTTGCGCGCTAACGGGCTGGACTGTCCTGTCGTCTTTTGACTGGATAATAAGCACGGATTCTGTGATTGTTGATGCGCTTGCGATTGATGCGTCAATCAAGGCAACAAGTTCACCAACGCTCTTTGACGGCCAGACCGGATAATAGTGTCCGACCTCATCCTGCAAGACAACACGAGCAGTGTACCGCCATATTGGGCTTAACCAGGAAACGTATTTCGTGCGTTGGTCAAAGAGCGTTACAGGCGCGCCGACCGTGATGACACCAGCGAGTTCGTGTTCCTTCGCGAGTTCCAGCGCTAGGGAGCCTCCTGTTGAGACGCCAATGACGAACACGGGAACGTCCTTGGCTGCAAGACGGGTGTAACTATCATTGACGTTTTCGTACCAGTCCTGCCACGTTGCAGCTTCCAGATCCACGGGACGTCGACCGTGACCTTCCAAGACAGGAGTGAGCACGGTGAAATTGTGTTCTGTCAAATAGACTGAAAGCCCGATGACTTCCCACGGCGTTGCAGTCAATCCGTGAATGACTAATACAGCTGGCTGGCCTGGGTGCTCGAAATAGTATTGACCATTCCCTTCAGTGGGAAGGCTTTCGTACATGATGTTGCTGCAGCCACTTAGCAATAATAGTATAAACAAGAGTCGCGGTTTCATTTTGACTTCCTCTTCAGCTGCAGTTTGAGTTCTTTAAGTGATTGGTTGAGCTCCTCGAGCTTGTTGCGCGTTGTTGCGAGCTCTTCGTGCGTTGCCGTGCGCTTCTGTTTGACGAGCTTCGCCAAATTCTTGAACAGGCTCGGGCGTCTCGGAACTGGCGTGAACGTCGGCCTTGATGCAAAGCGCGCTTTTGTAATGATGCGTGCCTGCTTCATGGCTTCCTTGAGGAATAATGCCGTGAATGAGATTGCGAACACGAATATCATGACGCGCAATGCAAGCATATTGGTTTCTTTCGTCAAGAACGTCAGTCCAACCAAGATGCCTGCTTCTGCGAAATAGAGCCAGTGCGCCTTCAGGTAGCGTTTTCTGAGCTCATGCTCGAGCAGCAATGCTAGGAGCATAGTGATTGCCGCGATGAGCAATGTGATGATGATGACTGGTTTCTCCCAAGGCACTGCTTTGAATGTCTCGAGAATCTTTACGATTGGTGCAGGCAAGCTGATGAGGCTCACTGGCGATTCACAGACGCGTTCTGTTTCTGGCTTGAGTTTTGTACTTTCGCAACTGTTCAGGTCTGCACATCTTCTCGTTTGCAAGCTATCATCGCACGCGTTCCAGTCGTCGCACAGCCAGCTCTCTTTGCATGGCGTGCATGCGCCTTTTGAGCAGCTCTCGCCTGATGCGCAAGGCGAAGGAACGTATTCGGTGCAGACTCCTGTCTTTGAGCAGACGGCTCTTCCGGATGATGTGCAGGTGCTTTCTCCGACGGTACAGGCGTCAACGCAGGCTCCGCCACTGCCTCCTCCGCCACCCCCTCCGCTGGATGTGCTGGGTGACGGGCTTGGTTCTGGCGCTGGCGTGCTGATGTTTTCCACCGTCGTATTTTCGGTGTCCGTGACGTTTGTCCGGTAACCGGTTTCATTGACAAAACTAATGTTTGCGGTGTTGTTGATGACGGTGCCGTTCGTCACGTTGGTAGTGAGCACAGTAATGTTTAGTCTGAACACGCTTCCATTTGACAGATTGCCAATGAGGAAGCTATGGTTCGTTCCACTGATGGGCGAGGGCGTTGCGTTCTGGAACCTTATTTCAGGCGGATAACTCTCATTCACCGTGATGTTGTACGCCATGCCCGTGCCGGTGCTCGTGATGTTGATGTGATATGTGAGGAGCGTGCTGATGTTGATTGGGTCGACGTCATCTCCTTTGCTCACGCTGATGTTGGTGGAGTTGTATACTGGTTCGTCAAGCGTGGTTGTGTTGATGGTGATATTTTTGGTGACGATGGCGCCCGTGCTGTTCGTGAACGTGATGTTCACGTTGTTCGTGATTATGGTGCCATTGCTTATGTTGCCAACTTGAACCGTGATATTTACGCGGAAGAATTCCCCTTGCGTGAGGTTGCCGATGATGAAGGTGTTGTTTGTTCCCGCAACGGGCGCTGGCGACGAATGGTTGAACCGCACGCTTGCCGAGTAGTTCTCCGAGAGCGTGATGTTGCTGGCAGTGCCGTTCGTGACGTTGATGAGGATGGTGTAGTTCAGGAAGGTGCTGATGTTCACAGGGTCAGGCGCGTCTGTTTTGGTCAGGTTCACGGACGTCCGGTTGAGCGTGATGTTTGCGAGCACCGTTGTCGTTGCCGTCGAGTTCGTGCTCCTGTACCCGCCGCATTCGATGAAGAAGCTAACATTGACGCTGATCGTGATTACTGTGCCGATGG
>CAYHVU010000075.1:0-4185 GCA_964360075.1 uncultured Methanosarcinales archaeon | reverse complement strand
AATGTTGCGGAAGGTGGCTACTCGTTGGTGGTTAAGATGGCAGTAAACCTTGAAGACCAAGTGCAGAAAATCCAATCGCTATGGGAAGAAGAAAGTGCGTGTTGGCTTGCGGTAGCTACTGGAGTCGAGCTCGTGAGGTCCGGGTCTACTCTAGATAATACGATAGTGAGAAGTAGATACGGAACTAAGGAATTGCCTTTCAGAGAATACATACGCGACCATCTGGCACGGTATCCGTCTGACATAAAAGCAAAAATTCACCTCAAAGGAGAACGACCAAAAATCTTCTTGTGCTACTCGCTGATAGAGAGCTATGGACCTTTTTATACCGCCGGGTTTCGTATCGAGAATCGCCGGTTTGATGAGCAAAGGATGGAAATGGCTCTCGGCGAAATACCAGATCAATTGACGATTTGGGAGGCGGATATCTCACTGGCAAACTTCTCTGGCAGGTTACCTATAGACCTAGAGCGTGCAGTGAGATCGTGTTACAAAGAAAAGCGTATTTCTAAAGATATCAAGTCAGAAATCAAAGCACATTGCTATGCTCTAAAGAAAACACTTCGTGGGTCTCTAATCTAAGATAGTGCTTTCACCAGAACAGGTCACCTTCTCAGACGGTTGAGACTCCGCTTCAAACCAATATTGCGTCAAAGCATCAATGCTGATTCCCATCATACCAGTGCTTCACGAATATCATCACTGCAAGCACGCCGAGCAACGCAACCAAAAACATCAATGTATAAACAGGCAACCCAATGCTTTGTTCTGCAAACGTGAACTCGACCATCCAGGCAGCAAGCACGAGCAAGAGTATGCCGATGAACAAGCGCATCAAGCCCTTGTGCTGATTGCGCCAGGATTCGAATTTCTTCCAATGCACGCCGCTGTTGACAAGATACAAAATCACAACGAGCGGCACGACGAAAATCAGGTTGTAAATCACTAATAAGCTGATGTTGCCCATCGTGATGCCGCTCAACGACATCAACGCAAGCACGGCAAGATACACTGCGCCCGTGCACGGCAATTCGACAAGCGCGACGAACACCCCCAAAAACGCGGCCGTCCGGGTTGATTTGCCCACGTGCTTCACGTATTTCTTTATTCTTGCTGCTTCCGAAGGGAAAATGCTCAAACTAAACCCTTTACCATACCAGAAGTAGTCTTTTATCTCCAGCAGCCCCGCAATGCCAATGATGCCTGCGAGCACATAATACGACGCGACCGAAAATCCAGCAAGTGCGCGAATCACCGGCAATAACAGAAGACCGACGACAAAGTAGGTGAGGAACACAAAGAAAATGTAGACAAGACCGTTGAGCAACATCTTGTTACGCGCGGTCTTTGCCAAATACGCGAGCATGAATATCAATACGCCGAACGCGCACGGGTTGATGCCGTCAATCAGCGCTGCGCCTACAATGATTGGAAGATTCAGTTCTGCCATGATCTAACAAAATTCGCAGACTTTCTTCTTGGGTTTTGCCTTCTTTTTTGCCATTATCCGAACCTCAATTCAACGTAATCATCATCTTTCCAGACATACTGCTCGAAATCAGTGCGTTGTTCGCCATTGACAGTCATCGTAACCACACCTGGAGTGCCGTCAGGACAGAAGTCGCCGCTGCAATACTCTCCAAGGCAGTCTGCAGTGAAGGGGATTTCGAAGATGTCCATGATTGTTTCCATGCGGAAAGGCGTCGTGTCCAACAGCCTACCGGTTTCCTTCTCGTACGGCAGGCGTTCCTCAAAATGAATGAGGTTGCGTTCCTTGTGCGTGTGGGGGCCGTCCAAAGGACCGCGTTCCAACGGCAATAATGTTTTTTCGCCGCACAGCTCAACGGAGAGCTGCATGTGCGCGTGGAATGCCCGGATGCACCGGTCATCGACGCAGACGTCGTATTCTTCGGTGTTCTCGGTGCCGGAGAGGAAGTAATAGACCGAGTAACCAATGCCTGCAACGAGGAGCGCGGCAACAAGATATCCAAGATAATGCATCAAGCTCTTTTTCTTTCGCGGCACGAGTAATGTGAAGTAATATTGTTTATAAACTTTCCTTTCTATATTTTCCATATAGAAAATATTAAAACAAAACATTCAAATACCGTATGAACTATATAAAGAAATTCAGTTATCCTCGGTCAATACAGAAAGATTTAAATACTAGTTCGAAGCCACCCTATATAAGATTAAGTGTAGTGCAAACTACATTATGCGAGAGAGCTTTGGGTTTTTGGGGGGGCTTATCTTGCGCGGAGACCACAATGTACGTCAAAAAATGTCCGGAATGCGGCGGTATCAACCTTTTCGTCAACAAAGACAAAGGCGAGATAATCTGCAAAGACTGCGGTCTTGTTGTTGAAGACAAGATGGTCGAGTTCGGACAGGAATGGCGCGAATTCGATTCTGACGGCGGCGACGAGGACTCGCGCAGACGTACTGGCGCGCCTATGACTTACACCCAGTTCGACCAAGGGCTCGGTACTGAAGTCGGACAGAAAGCCGACTTGCTTTCGCTTGGCGCAAAGGACCGAAACAAATTCTTCCGATTACGAAAGTGGCAGTATAGAATCAGCACTGCAATCGAACGCAACTTGAAACTTGCTCTTGCTGAACTCAAGAGAGTCTCATCCTACTTGAAGCTGCCAAAATCAGTTGAGGAAGAGGCAGCAATGATTTACACGCAAGCCGTTCAAAGAGGGCTTGTGCGTGGCAGAAGCATGGAATCCGTAGTTTCCGGCGCATTGTATGCCGCGTGCAGACGTCATGAAGTTCCGCGCACGCTCGACGAACTCTCTGAAGCCTCAGGCATCGAGAAAAAAGAAATTGGCCGCACTTACCGCTTCGTAACGCGCGAGCTCGGCATCACTATCTTACCGTCAAACCCGGCAGACTACATCGCGCGCTTCGCGTCTTCATTGAAGCTTTCGCCCGAGACACAGTCAAAGGCGGTTGACATTTTGCAGTCAGCGCAAGAAGAAGAACTTACATCCGGCCGCGGTCCCACAGGCATCGCCGCAGCTGCGCTCTACGTGTCTGCATTGATCCACGGCGAAAAAAGAACGCAACGCGAGGTCGCGGACGTCGCTGGAGTTACTGAAGTCACGATTCGAAACAGATACAAAGAATTGCTCGAAAAATTGAAGCTCGAAAGAGAAATCAAGAAGAGCAAGAAGGGGAAGAAGTAAGATGACAAAACCAATACGGACGTATGAACTTTTGATGAGTTTGGATGACAAACCTGATTTCAGATATTTTGGAATATTCCCTCCAGTTACTCCCTCACAACAACATTTTGACAAAGACGCAACATATACTGGCAAAAGACCTGCAGTATCACCCATCATCAAAGAATGGGCACGACGCAACGGGTTTTCGCAATCCGATTTGAAATAATCTTGCAAAACAAGAGGTGATGCAGTGACACCATGCGCATCGCCATTTACTCCGACATCCACGCCAATCTTCCGGCATTTGAAGCAGTTCTGAAAGACATCAAGACACAATCCATCGACCGATGCTTCAATCTCGGAGACTTGGTCGGCTATGGTCCTTTTCCTGAAGAGGTAGTCGCGCTCGCACGTGAACTCAAGCATCCGACGCTGCTCGGCAACCATGACAAGGCAGTCGTTGACCAACGCGCATTCCAACAAGGCAGGATGCGTTACGAAGAGACATTTGCCGTCCTGTGGCCGTTCAGCGCGCCTGCACGTGCGTCCATGGAATGGACCGAACAACAGTTGAGCGACGCATCCATCGCGTACCTCGCGGCATTGCCCTTTTTGACGCATCGCACGTCAAAACTAAACACGTTACGCTTCTATCACGCAGCGCCACACTCATACGATAACGGACAGATAACTTGGGACTATGTAACTGACCAAGTGCATGTTCTTGAGTCGCTGACCGCTGTTCCTCCCGAGAACATCGCATTCTTCGGCCACAGCCATTGCCCTGGCATCTATCGCGCAAAAGATTTGGATGGAGAGTTCAGATTTTCCCGCGACGGATATGACGCGGAAAAAGAAGAAACTGTGCTCGTCAACGTCGGCAGCGTCGGCCAGCCAAGAGACCACAACCCAGATGCCTGCTATTGCATCTATGACACGAAAACCGGCAAAATCAGATTTAGGGCGCGGGTAGGGCAAGAACCCTTGCGTGGTTGAGTCTGGCCGAGCGTGA
>CAYHVU010000074.1:0-4367 GCA_964360075.1 uncultured Methanosarcinales archaeon | reverse complement strand
AAATGGCAGTCTTTGTACGGCTCATTGCGGGCGCAACTTTGTTCAAGAGCAACCTTTAAATACCCCTTCTCAGCCCCAAAGAGCATCCGTCGACTACGCGTCGAAATGCCGAACAGAGTTCGGCAATTCTCGAACTTTGTTCGAGACAAGACAGGCGTGCAAACGCCAGCCGTAGAAGGAGAACACATGGACAAACAAGCATTCAAGACAGCGCTGGACTTTCTCAAATCTTCTTCTGAAAAAAAGAAGTTCATCCAAGGCGTCGACCTCATCGTCAATCTCAAGAACCTTGACCTGAAACAGAACGACCAGCAAGTCGACCTGTTCATCCAACTCCCGCACCCGAGAGGCAAGAAAACAAAAATCGCGTGCTTCTGCGGTCCTGAACTCGCGGCAAACGCGAAGCAGAACTGCGACCTCGCCATCACGCTCGACCAGTTCCCGCAATACGACAAGAAGAAAATCAAGAAGATTGCGTCAGAATACGACTTTTTCCTTGCGCAAGCGAACATCATGCCGGAAGTCGCAAAGGTGTTCGGTCGTGTTCTCGGACCAAGAAACAAGATGCCAAACCCGAAAGCCGGAGCCGTCGTTGCGCCGACTGCGAACATCAAGGCGCTCGTAGAAAAGTTCTCCAAGACCGTCAGAGTCATGGCAAAGTCGCAAATGAACGCGAAAGCGCTCATCGCGAAAGAAAACCAGCCCGAAAATGAAATCCTTGACAACGCATTCTTCATCTATGAATCTTTGAAAAAGTCGTTGCCGCAAGAAGACAACAACATCAAGAGCGTCCTGCTCAAGTACACCATGAGCAAGCCGATTCCGGTCGGCATGGCTCCGGAAGAAATCAAGAAACTCTGGGAAGAAGGAGCCGCGCGCGCTGTAACCTCACGCAAACAATTGCTCGAGAAGCTCGCGCATGCTGCTGAAAAAGCCACTCACAGAAAAAAGACCGACGAGACACCGAAGAAAAAGAAGGGTGAAGAAGAAGTTATTGACCCGAACGCGCCCAAAAAGCCAGTCGAAAAGAAGGAAGTCTGGGAAACGGACCTCGACAAGCCTCGCGCGCCAAGAAAGCCGCGACGCTACGGTGAGAGCGAAACGCGCCCTCGTGGCGGCCACCGTGACAAGGGTGACCGCAGATGAAGCCTCAAGCGCACGTCGCAGACTCAAAGAAAAAAGAAGTCAAGCAGCTTGAAGCGCTCTTAGAGAAATCTTCGATCATCGGCATCGTCAATATGGAAGGACTGCCTTCCTCGCAGTTGGGCGGCTTGAAGAAAGGCTTGCGCGGCAAGGCAGACCTGTTCATGACGAAACGCAGACTGATGAAGATTGCCATCGAGAACGCAAAATCAAAAGTCCCTAAACTCGAGACAATCATTCCGCACCTGAAAGGCATGCCGGCACTCTTGTTCACGAAAGACAATCCGTTCGCACTCTACAAGTTCCTCAAAAAGTCAAAATCTCCCGCGCCCGCAAAAGCAGGCCAAGAATCGCCGCGAGACATCACGATTCCCGCAGGCCCAACACCATTCGCTCCAGGACCAATCATCTCAGAACTCGCAGCTGTGGGAATCAAGGCAGGCGTCGAAGCCGGCAAGGTAGCGGTCAGACAAGACTCTCTCGTAATTAAGCAAGGCGAAAAGTTCAGCGCGCCATTGGCAAGCATTCTCGCACGTTTGGGCATTGAGCCTATGGAAATCGGTTTGAATGTTGTCGCGGTTTTCGAGAAAGGCATCATTTACGACAGAAAAGTCTTGGACATCGACGAAACCGTCTTCATGAGCAACCTCATGAGCGCGGTCAGCGAAGCGCTCAATCTCTCAATAGAAGCAGTCATCGTCACGCACGACAACAGAGAAATGCTGCTCCAGAAGGGCTTCCGCGAAGCAAAAGCATTGGCAAAGGAATCAAAATTCCTCGCCGACGCCATCGCGGAAGAACTCATGGAACAAGCCGAACGCGAAGCTCGCGCGCTCGCTGCAGACGCAAAAGTCGAGGTCTCGCACGAACGACACACGACAGACGTGCAGCACCCGAATGACGCTAACACTCATAAACAGGCCGAGTCAATGCTCGATGACCTGAAGAAGAAAGGAACATTACGCTAGGAGGCACAATGGAATACATATACGCGGCACTGCTAATCCACAAAGCAGGCCACAAGGTCGACGAAGCCACAGTGACCAAGGTCTTGCACGCAGCAGGCGTCAAGGTCGAGGAAGCACGCGTCAAGGCACTCGTTGCAGCGCTTGAAGGCGTCAACATTGACGAAGCCGTCAAGAAAGCAGCGATAGCCCCTGTAGCTGTTGCGGCACACGCCGAGCACAAGGAAGGCAAGAAAGAAGAGAAGAAACCAGCCGAAGACGAGAAGAAGAATGAGGAACAGGCAGCAGCCGGCCTCAGCGCCCTCTTCGGATAGAACCTCCTTTTGTTTTTTCCTTTTTGGAAACCAAAAGAGGACCTACGTGAGAGTGCATGCTAACACCCGATGACAAGAGTCAACTGACAAAACAAGCCGATGAACTGTCGAACCAGATCAAGGCGTTGCGGAAGAGACTGCATGAATTGAATGACTTTAAAGAGAAGTTATTCGACCAACGCAACACAGTCGGCAAACAGATTTCTGAGCTCATCAAGAACGTCAAGGGCATCCGTTCTGAACGTGACAATCTAACATCTGAAGTGAAGATGTCGAAGGAAGAGCGCGAAAAGCTCAACAACGATATCAAAGCTAAAACGCTCGAGCTCAAGAAGCTCACGGAAGAGCGCAACGCGGCCAACGACAAAGCCGGCCTCAAGGAAGACCCGCGATTCCTGAAACGCGAACTCGAGCGACTGAACTACAAGATTGAGACTGAAGCCATGAGCTTTGATAAAGAAACGAAATTGATGAAGGTTATCAAAGATTTGAAGAAGAAAGTCGACGCAGCGAAAGGAGGCATGCTGTTGAGCGACAAGGTGCGCAATCTTTCTCGACAATTGGACGAGATGCGCTTCATCGCGCAATCAGCGCACAGCAAAGTGCAGACGGCAGCGTCCGCATCGCAGGAGAAACACTCAGGCATGATGGAAGTCTCGCACAAGATTGACGACTTAAAGACGCAGGAAGACACTCTGAATCAACAGATCACCGAGAAAAAGGCGGAAATGAAGCCGATTGGGGATGAACTGGATGCCAAGAGTGCGTTATTGAACGAGATCAATGATAAATTGGGCGTGGCACGCGAAGAAGGCAAAAAGCACAAGGAAGAATCAGACAAGAAAAAGATTTTTGATAAGGCAACCGAAGTTCGCGCCAAGCTCATGCGCGGAGAGAAATTGACGACGGAAGATATTCTGGTTCTGCAGGGCGCGGAGAAATAACGGTTGTTTGCAAGCATCAATTAATGCTTTGTTCACACCAGACAAAAAGGTGAAACTATTTAGTTTCTTACGAGCAAATCAGCTATATCTTTCGCATAATAGACTGCAAAAGGGATGCTGGCGCCTGCTGCATGTGCTGCAACATTTTTCCATAGATCTTTCGCCTTGATTTCTGCTGCGCTTAAAATTGGATCTACATCCAATTTGTACAGCCGTCTGTGCATCTCATAAGCGACAATATTGTACAACGGCAGGCCTGCTGAGAGCATAGGGACCCCATTAGTCAAAACGTCAATAGTTCCCAAGAGTGCACCACCAAGAGCATTCAGGCCTCTCAACGCAAGTTTGATTTTTGCTTCGTTTTCCATGTTACTATCGACGTGCGAGGGGTATTTATTTCTTTGTTGTCCCAAAAAGGAAAACATTAAATATCTGACAGATTTTATGCTATTCATGGATGCTTCAGCTTTGAAAGACTTAGGCTTAACAAACAGGGAAATTGAAGTTTACATCAAATTAATTGAGCTTGGTGAGAGTTCTGCAGCAGATTTAGCAAAAGATAGTTCAATTTCTAGGACTCACGTTTATGAAGCATTAAGAACACTGATGGATAAAGGCTTGGCAAGTAGTGTTACAAAAGACTTTAAGAAATACTATATTGCTGCAGACAGCAGCAAACTTCTCGAAGTAGTAAGAGAAACTCAAAGCAGAATTTCCAGCTTAATACCTATGCTAGAGAGAATTAGAACGCCAAAAGAAGCCATTCCAAAAATAGAGGTTTATGAAGGCAAGGAAGGCGTTAAGACCATTATGATGGACACACTCAAGCTAAAAAGAGGTTCTGAAATATTGTTATTAAATGTTGGCGAGCATACAAAGCAAGTAATGGGCCCGTTTGCTAAACTTTACTTTAAAGAAAAGCAAAAGAAAGACATAAAGAGTAGAGTGATTTTTTCTAAAAAATTCGAGTTTCTGGACCCAACTGCTGAAAAAAAATTTAC
>CAYHVU010000073.1:971-4386 GCA_964360075.1 uncultured Methanosarcinales archaeon | reverse complement strand
GTTGCATGTTTTCCTCTTTCGCCATAGTGTTTTGTGCCTCCTTAGTGCGTTACTGTCAGCAATGTGTCGATGTTTTTTGTCGGTTTTTGCGGTGTGACTTGCACATCATCGAGTGATGTGTCCAGGTTACGGATGTCTTCGATGACCCTTCCCAGGAGCGCGTCGTACGCGTATTCACGTATGTCAAGTTCGAGGTTGACATATTTCCTTCCTTCGCTTCTCAAATGTCCGTTGTGATACAACGGTATGTTTATGTTATTCACTTCACTCACCTGTTATTTCGAGAGGGATTGTTTCGCTGTACCTATTGCTCCGCTCACCACAAGGCTGCGAACGCTTGCCGAAACACCATCGATGGTCGTGACGAATACCAAACTTGCTTTGAGCAAGTCGAGGCAGTCTGCCGCGACGCGGATGATGCCGCGCTTTGTTTTTGCGTTGTAGCTTTCGGCTAGGATGACGGGTCCCATGTTCGCGACGCCGAGCTCGCCGGTGTATTGCAGCATTGCTTGTTTGAGCGAGGCTGAAATTGCGGTTGTGCTGGGCGAGGCTGTAGAACTAATTTCGTAGACCAGATAGCGCTTTTTTTCGCGCATACTTGGCATGACCGGTTTTAGTTTCTGCATTGACCCCATCCAAACCCTTGGATGAGAAAAGCGCTGTTCACGTATCGATCGATTCGTGAGTTCGCACGTATTTGTGCGGTATCGCGTCCTTTCTCTCGTTTACATACTAAAGTATAGGGGAGGTTTAAAAAGCTTTCCCAGAATTTTGTCCATCTCCTTTTTAAAGGGGTAATTTGTCCCAATAAGGTATGGATGGCATTTTGCGAGCGACAGAGAGAAAGCCGCCTATTACGGGTACGGTCTCGCAGGTATTGGAAGACCGTGTTGTTGTCAGATTGGACAATACAAATTGCGTCCATCTTGCAAAAAAGGATCAGGAATTGCGTGCGTTGTATTCTTGTTTGAAGCCTGATGCTGTTGTGGTCGTGGAATGTATTGGTATGCGTGATAAAATTACGTACGGGAGATTGTTGGGATGAACAAAAAAGAGATTGACGCGGCAAAAAAGCAGTATGCACGCGTTGTCAATGCGTCTGAGAGGGGTTATTCGCTGTTGTGTGCTGGTTTCAAGAGGGGATTTTTGCCGAAAGAGCAAAACGATCCTTTGTTGCACATTGATGATTATGTGTGCGTTGTTGCAGATCCGAAGCCTGAGCATCCTGATAGAAAATTATTTTATTTCGCGCGCATGTCGACGAGAGAAGAATACCGAATGATTATCGATGAAGCAAAAAAGCAGAAGAGTTTTCAATAATCTTGTTTAGTGTTTGTGCGTTTCTTGCAGTCCTGAAGGATTTTCTCGTTTGACTTTAACTGACTTCTTTCCAATGATAGGAACTCCATAAACTCCGTCGTAGCCAGGAGTGACTTGTATTTTGCCAGCACGATTTTGCAGAATGACATCAATTAATTCCTTTGAAACTATTTTTGCGAGTTTTTCAGGTGTGGCTTCGCGCAAGACGAAAAACTCGTTAGGAAACGCTTTCAATAAATCATTGTAGACTGCCCAGACTTTCTTCGTCGCTAATCCAGCGTTTAAAACTCCAGCAATAAGTTCAGTTAAGGGAATTAAGTTTTGGTGCGGTTTTGCGTTTTTCGGTTTGAAACCTTCCGGACGATCAGCAAGTTCGTTGATGCGCGCCGCGACGCCAATCGTTACGGGTTTGCCGCATTTTGAACACAGTCCTTTTTTCTTCGCGGACTCTTCGGGCGAATACGAAACGCCACACGTTGCGTGTCCGTCAAAATGATAAATTCCGTATCCAGGATCAGTTTCAATCGTGCCCGTCAGTCCGTCGCCGGTGCGAATTGCGTGAAGAATATCTTTGTATGTTGGTTTGCAGTCGAGAATTGTCGCTTCGCGTCCTAATCTCCACGGCCAAAATGAATGACTGTCGGAAAAAGACACGAGTTGGATATTATCAAGTTGCGAAAGTCGCCAGTTCATTGCGGGGTCCGAGCTCATTCCGGTTTCAATTGCGTGAATGTATTTTGCGCGGTCGCCGAAACATTCTTCGAGTGTATCGAATCCCGATTTCGAACCAAACATGCCGAACCACGGCGTCCAGATGTGCGCCGGAATTATTTCAATCTCAGTACTAATTTCGCGCATCATGTCGACGAACGCAATGCAGCTCATGCCGAAAATTGGTCGTCCATCATAATCAATGCGTCCTTTTGTAAGCAGCGCGGCAGCAATTTTGTCAACGACAGCAAGCGAGGGAGCAAGCACAACCAAATGAATTCGGCGCCCTTTTCCGCCTTGTGAATACGCGAAAGAAATCTCGCTGGTTAACAGAAACTTTTGTCCGCCTTTTGATTCATAAATTCCAGTTTTTCCAATTTCAGTTAATTCTTCTTTCAAATGCTTGTTCCATTTGGGATGCTGAAAATCTCCAGTTCCCAAAACATCAATGCCTTTGATTTTGGCGTATTTCTCAAGAAGCGGTATCGTTAAGTTTTTTGATGTCGCGCGTGCGTATTGTCCGTGGATGTGGAGGTCGACAATCATAGGGGTTTTTGCGAGCGACAGGCTTTTAAATCTTCGCGTGATAAAGAGTCTGTTGAAAGTGGAATTTGAGAGTGATTCTTTCAACAGAGAAAAAAGACATGATGCAAAAAAAGGTGAGTCATTTCCACGCGTTTGTGGGCAAGGCAGTGATGGAATGGATTCTGAGTTTGATGTACGTTCTTGGCTTGACGATGCTGTTTCCTTTGATTTATTTCCGTACGTTTAACAGCGCGGATGCCCCCACGATTTTGGGTATTTCGATTGGGCTGATGGTCGTGAGTTTTTTCGGCTTTTTATTTCTCAAAAGCAGATTGAGTTCGACGTGCATTGCGTTGAGCAAGATCACGCTGATTCCGGGATTTATAGGATTGATTTTCTCGATTTTTAGCGGCGAATTATTTTACGAAGTAGTTTCAAGAGCGGTTCCTGAGCAGGCGGTTATGCTGTTGAAATTATACATCGAAGAAGCTGTTCCGAAGGTGCGCGCGTTGACCGTCACGTATTTGGCGATTGGCGTGTTTTTGTGGTGGATGGGCCAGAAGACGAAGAAGAGCTAATCAATTAATTCTTTATATTTTAAGTGAAGTTCCTTTGCGAGTGCGCGTAATGTTGCTCCTCCTTCAGGAGTGTATGACCACCAGAAGAGCACAGGTTTCATTCCTTTGTCAAGCGCGAGTTTGTGGATTGATTTTGTCCATCCTTGTGTTGCGAGACCTCTGCGTCGGTATGCTGGTTTGATGACGGCGGCGCAGGCATAAAGGGTTTCGACTTTTTTTGGTAGCGCATGTTGTAGAATTTTATCGCAGAGTTCTTGTTCGCCTATTTTTCTTTTGATGAA
>CAYHVU010000073.1:0-961 GCA_964360075.1 uncultured Methanosarcinales archaeon | reverse complement strand
CTCCATGTTGGTGCGTGAGCAAGGAAGAATGAAGGTATAGCCTGCAAATTTTCCGTTTGATTTGATGATGTTGCAGGCATCAGGAATATTTTTGTAAATCCATCTGCTGATGGTGTATGTTGCACGGACTTGTGTGGGGTCGTTTGCG
Source organism: uncultured Methanosarcinales archaeon (assembly GCA_964360075.1). Classification (GTDB taxonomy): domain Archaea; phylum Nanobdellota; class Nanobdellia; order Woesearchaeales; family ARS49; genus DSQK01. The sequence goes on along the minus strand of CAYHVU010000073.1, from coordinate 813 downwards.
GTTTTGAACGTTTTTTCAGAAAGGTCGCACGCTTCGTAGACATCTTTGAGCTTCAGTTTTTCGTCGGTTGAAAATGTTATTTGCATAGTTCTTTCTCAAGACTTTCTAACACTTCGTTGATGCCTTGTTCTTTGTCGGCGGAAACCAACGCAATGTTGGATAATCCTTCGCTTGCGTTTGTGACTTGTTCTGCTGTTGCGATGTCTGCTTTGTTCATGATGACCATGATGGGGACGTTCAACATTTTTGAGATTTCTTTCATCAAGTTTTTTTGTTCTTTGAGCGGATATCCGCATTGTTCGGTCGGGTCAACAACGAACAAAACAATTTTTGCCAAATGTTGGAGTGCGATTGCGGCTTGTTGTTCGACTTTATTGCGCTTGTTGATTGGTCGGTCGAGCAAGCCTGGCGTGTCGATGATTTGCCATTTTTTGTCGTGGTAGGTGCGGTAGCCGAGCATGAGTTGTTTGGTGGTAAAGGGATAGCTTGCAATTGCAGGAGCGCTTCCCGTCAATGCGCGGAGTAATGTTGATTTTCCGACGTTGGGCAGTCCTGCGATGACGATGGTAGGAATTGAAGTTTTCAAAGTCGGAAGCTCTTTCATGGTCTTTCTTGCTTCGTCCAAGAAAATAAAGTCCTGATTCAATTTTTTAATGACGGAGGAAATGCGTCCGTAGAATGCGCGTTTGTGTTTCAGAATTGCTTGGTCGTCTCGGCAGCCGCGGAGTTTGGGGTTGTATTCGCGGAACAAGTCTTCGACGCGGTGCGCGGCCCAGTTGACGCCTCCAAGGCTTTGTTTCAGTTGAGCTACAT
>CAYHVU010000072.1:0-4434 GCA_964360075.1 uncultured Methanosarcinales archaeon | reverse complement strand
TCACCTTTCCAGAGGGTTTTGTTCTTGCTCGTATATTGCTTTATTCGAGATGTTGATCTGCGCTTAATTGCTCGCCGAAGGCGAGCTTACCAAAAGGTTTAAATATAACCTACTCTTAGTATCAATTGATACTATGAATAGTATAACTCAGACCCAAGAACAAATCCTGCAATTGCTGTTGAGCCGGCCTGACGAGCGGTTTTCGATACGAAACATTGCGCGGACACTAAAGAAGTCGTACACGCTCACGTACAACAACCTGCAAGTCTTGCTCAAAGAAGGCATTCTTGAAAAGCAGTCCATTCCTCCGGCACAGATGATTCGCTTGAACGAACACGCGCCAACAAGCGTTTTTGTGGATATGGAAAGAAAAAGAACAACTGCATTTCTTGAGCAACACTCATGGATCAAGCTTTACCTGAATGACGTGCTGAAAAACGCAGCACCGTTTTTCACCATGCTGGTGTTCGGCAGTTATGCAAAAGGGACGGAAACAAAGAGTTCAGACCTCGACATTCTCATCATCGCTCCCAAAAAAGAGGACATTCCTGCATTGGAACAGGCAGCGCAACAATACACCAAGGTCAAGAAAGGGATTGTTGTCATTGACGCGAACGCTTTTATCGAAATGATTAAGAATCCGAAAACGTTGAACGTCGGTAATGAAGCGAAGCATCACGTCATCCTGTACGGCGCAGAACAGTATTATCAATTGTTGAAACAAGCATGAAAGAACAGATCGTGAAGAAAACAGCGATTGCCGAAAAAGCAGTCCGCGAGCTCACACAGTCAGGAGACCTCAAAAGGCTCGCAGACCCGACTGCGCTGCAAATTGCGAGATTTTTCGAGACCAAGTGCCTCAATAGGCTCCAAACCGCCAAACTCGTTTATGAGGCGTCACAAGACCCTAAAAAGCACAACCTATCAAACTATTCCGACTACAGCGAAGCCGTCGCGGCGGCCTATTACGCGATGTACTACGTCGTCCACGCATACCTTGCATCCCAATACCGCGTCAAGCTCAGGGAAGACGTGCGCGGAGTGCACGCCATCACGCACCACCTCATCGTGTATTATCTCGTCAAAACGAACAAGTTAGCCAAGCACCTCTATGATGAATACGTCAAAACCCTGCAAACCACGTCAGCAATCCTCACAATCGAGGCATTCCAAGAAAAAGCCTACACGTACGCAGAAAAATACAGCAAAACCCGAGAAGCTCGAGAAACATTCACGTACAAGACAACCGCAACAATCGAAGCATACCACGCACAGCACGCAATCACAACCGCAGAAGAATTCATCAACACCATACGACAATTAATGATGAAATAAAAATATTTTTATACTTGCACATGCTAAAAAAATACAAATACCGAAAAGAACCTGGTTCTCAACATTCCAAATCCAGAATCATACTCAACATCTCGGACGTCTGCCGGCGGCGTCTATTTCTTTGCGACGTAAGCTTTCTTGATGTCATCCAACGCGATTTCAATATTACGGAGCTTATAGCAGAGCACATTAATTATGGAAATTTTGTGTGCTCTGCTAAATAGCAAATCTCACTAAATTACTTCCAAAATTAATGAGATTTGCTATTACTGATCGCTTCAGCCATCATGATTGGGTATTGCTTGAGTGTTGATTTTTGTTGGACTGCGATTTGCAGTTCCTTGTGGAGATTATACATTGCGGTTTGAAACTCTTCAAGTGTGTCTTTCGCAACCGCGAAGAATGCGTCAACCTTGTCTTTTGCCATTCCTTCGCAATATTTCTCTCAATTAATAAACTTTATTGTTTTTTCTCGCAACGCTTTTATATCAACGCAAGAATAATGCCATAAATGCAGGTTTTATGCAATGAATGGTAACGGAAAATTGAAGTTCTTGTTTGTCTCTCACATCGCGCTCATCGGAGATTTGGCGTGGCAAGTGAAGAAAGAAGGCAATGACGTCAAGTATTACATTAAGGATAAAGCGCAAAAGGACGTCTGTGACGAAGTAGTTGACAAAGTCGATGACTGGGAAAAGCACGTCGACTGGGCTGATGTCATCGTCTTTGATGATATTGACTTCGGAGACGTGGCAGACAAATTAAGAAAACAAGGCAAATTCGTCGTTGGCGGAAGCGCATACACGGACAAACTAGAACTTGATAGAGAATACGGTCAGGGAGAGATGAAGTCCGTCGGCATGGACGTCCTGTCGCACTGGGATTTCACGGACTTCGACGACGCCATCAAGTTCCTCGAGAAAAATCCGGGACGGTACGTATTGAAACCTTCTGGCAAGGCACAGAACGAGAAAGAGCTCTTGTACGTTGGTCAGGAAGAGGACGGCAAGGACGTGCACGACATCCTCTTGCACTACAAGAAAAACTGGGCGAAGAAAATCAAGACGTTCCAATTGCAGAAGCACGTCTCCGGCGTCGAAGTGGCCGCCGGCGCGTTCTTCAACGGCGTCGAATTCATTGCGCCCACCAACATAAATTTCGAGCACAAACGCATGTTCAATGGAGACATTGGACCGTCGACTGGAGAGATGGGCTGTTATGACGACAAGACCGAAGTGCTGACGAAAGAGGGTTGGAAGCTCTTTTCGGAAGTAACGTACGAGGATGAATTCGCCACGCTTAATCCGCAGACTGAACTGCTCGAATACCACCGGCCGAGCGCAATCGTGCAATTCACGCACCACAAGAAACTTCTGCGCATCAAGAACCGCGCGACTGACCTTCTCGTCACGCTCGACCACAACATGTTCGGGCAGGAAGCGAATGCGTATCGAAAGAACCGAGCGTGGAACTTTGTCAAAGCACGCGACCTTCCGAACCAGTTCGTTGCGCCGAGAAGCGCGTCATGGAACGGCGAAGAGCGCTCGCTCTTTTTTCTCCCTGCCTCATCGGTGCTCCACTATGAAGGAAGGGAAGTGCGCGAGAAACCAAAACCTCCGATCGCCATCCCTATGGACGACTGGCTGGCGTTTCTCGGCATCTGGCTCGCGGAAGGATGGACAACAAAAAGCAAGTATTCCGTAGGGGTCTCGCAAGTGAATCCCAAGAAAAAACAAGTCATTGAAAAAGTCATCCGGAGCTTGCCGTTCAATTTCAAGAAGGTCGCCGGCGGCTGGAACTGCGACAACAAGCAGCTGTGGGCGTATCTCAGGCCGTTCGGTGACGCGCTCACGAAATATGTCGGAAAAGAATACAAGGCACTCTCCGCGCGACAGCTCACCATCCTATTCGACCACATGGCGCTTGGTGACGCCAATAAACAGAAGAACGGCTTCAGGATCTATTACATCTCATCCAAACACTTTGCGGACGATGTGCAGGAGATACTGCTCAAACTCGGACGCGTCGGCATCGTAAAGATGCGCGACCGCAAGACAGGGAAAATAGGCTCTCGCGTTTTCAAGGAGGTTCATCCTTCCTACGAAATCATCGAGCGCATCAAGAAGACAGTTGCCTGGATCGACAAGCGCGATTTCGAGATTGTCCCCTATGATGGGGCAGTCCACTGCGTCACCGTGCCGTACCACACTTTGTACGTCCGCAGGAACGGGAAGCCTGTCTGGTGCGGCAACACCTCCATGCTCTGGTGTCCGCCCAACGCGATCTTCAAGGAAACATTGGGACGGATGAAAGAAAAGCTCGCGGCAGCAAAGTACGTTGGCTACATCGACATCAACTGCATTGCGAACGCAAAGGGAATTTATCCGTTGGAATTCACGTCACGTTTTGGTTATCCGACCATCAGCATCCACATGGAAGGCATCACGAGCAAGATGGGTGCATTTTTGCATGCCATGGCGCATAATCAGGTGTTTGAGTTAAAAACGAAAAAAGGGTTCCAAGTCGGCGTCGTCATCGCCTGCCCGCCATTTCCTTTCGATGACCCTGCGGCGTTCAGACGCTATTCTGAAGACGCGACCATCCTCTTCAAGAAGCCAGTCATGGACGGTGTGCATTTGGGCGATGTCAAGTTCGTTGATGGCGACTGGCATCTGGCAGGCAATTCAGGCTATGCTTTGGTCGTCACCGGCTCGGGCATCACTATGGAAGAAGCACGACTGCAGGCGTACGCACGCGTCAAGAACATCATGATTCCCAACATGTTCTATAGAACGGACATCGGACAAAGATGGCGTCACGAGGGAGATATGTTGAGAACGTGGGGATATCTTTACTGAAGTTCGCGCGGCATCACGACGAGCATCCAACGGTCTTCTTCAGGACTATTCCATGCTTTCAGGAAGTTCGCGCGTGAAAGCTTGATCAAAAGGTGCTGGGGGCCTTCGGGACCCGATGTGATGAACGGGATATTTATTTCTGATTCAAGCGTAGTGGAAAGTTCGTGCTTTGCCTTTTCTGCCGCCTCGCGAAGCCTCTGATGCGCGAGTGGGTCTTTGGTCACATCTATGCCGGACTCTT
>CAYHVU010000071.1:0-4484 GCA_964360075.1 uncultured Methanosarcinales archaeon | reverse complement strand
CACGTCAAGAAAGGCCAGCTCTTGCTCGCGACCGTGATGGAGCACCACAGCAACCTCGTGCCGTGGCAAGAGCTCGCCAAAAGAAAGAACGCAAAGCTTGCATACATCCCGATCACAAAAGAAGGCACGCTTGATCTTGCGCAGGCAAAGAAATTGCTTGCGAAAAAACCGAAACTCTTGGCAGTCACGCACGTCTCGAATGTCTTAGGCACGATTAACCCCATCAAAGAATTAACCGCAGAAGCGCACAAGCACGGCACGCTCGTGCTTGTTGACGCGTGTCAGAGCATTCCCCACATGCCGATTGATGTGCAGGACTTGAATGCGGACTTTCTTGTCTTTTCAGGACACAAACTTTTCGGGCCTTCAGTTGGCGCGCTCTATGCAAAACGCCAGCATCTCGAAGTCATGGACCCGTTCTTGTACGGCGGCGACATGATTAAGGAGGTCACGCTCGAAAAATCATCGTGGAACGCGGTGCCGTGGAAGTTCGAGGCCGGCACGCCTGCGATTCCCGAAGTCATTGGTTTGGCAACTGCCATTCAATACTTGCAAAAGAAAGGAATGGACAAAATCGCGGCACACGATGATGAACTCATCCAGTACGCGCTCAAGAGATTGCAGTCAGTGCCTGGCGTCGTCATCTACGGCCCTGCGCAACGCTCAGGAATCATAAGTTTCAACCTTGCAGACGTGCACTCGCATGATTTGGCCACTGTTTTGGATGAAGACAACATTGCCATCAGGTCAGGCCATCACTGCTGCATGCCGTTGATGCAAATACTCAGCATAGGCGCCTGCGCGCGTATTAGCATCGCGCTCTATTCGACAAAAGAAGACATTGACAAGTTCATCAAGGCACTGCATCGCTCGAGGAAGGTGTTCAGGTTATGAGCGCGACCGCCACCAACGGAAAGCTCGAGTCAAGTGAAACTGGCAATAGGTCGTTGCAACGAGCACGAAGCGCGGCAACAAGACGAGAGCGAGGCGGTCGCGAGTCAGTGGCATCGCAGCGTTGCATTTCTTGGTGCTGTGACGCAACGCACAGAGCCCGGTTGCACCCGGTCGTTGCTCGAGCTAATTTGGCGTCAGCGCAGAAGGTGTTTCCATGAGCGACATGTACACCGAGATTATTCTTGACTATTACCGTCATCCGATGCACAAAGGCACGCTGTTGAAGCCAGACATCGAAGCGAAAGACTTGAATCCGTTGTGCGGTGACATGATTAAGATTACTGCAACCGTCAAGGACGGCATCATCACGCAATTGAAGCACGACGGTCACGGCTGCGCGATTTCGCAGGCGGCTGCCGAAATGATCGTCGAACACTTGGAAGGCAAAAAGCTGGAAGACGTCAAGCACTTGAAGAAGGAAGACGTGCTCAAAATGCTCAACATTCCAATCTCTCCTGTGCGCTTGAAGTGCGCATTATTGTGTTTGAAAGTCATCAAGATTGCGGCGTACGAGAAGTTGGGCGAGACGCTGAAGGAAGAGCTCTAGAAGAAAATACGCCGCTTTAGGGAACGTTCGGTGATTTAATCCTTACGTTTTTGGGATTGCATGACAAATGCAGTACAAAACTCGGCATTATTTCTCAGCCGGAAGATTTGATGCTATAACGTATTTGCGTGAAGGATATGCGAGGTTGTTATACACGTCGAAAAATTCCGCTTTTACGACGTGCAGATTCATGTTCACATCCGGTGAACGTGCCAATTTACCTTCTTTGATGAAGTATTCTTCTCGGGGTCCGCGTTCGCCATAGGAGAGAAACGGCTTGGTTATCTTCAACGCATCGTACGTTCCGTCTCCGTCCATATCAGTAAGTTCAATCATGGTACCGGATCTGGTTTCGAAGGCGGTGTGACAAGGGTCGCGTTTGGGTGTCGGACTGTTTTCTGGACCGCAACCTCCAAATGTTGCGATAAGTGCAGCCAAAGTAAGTTTCTTGATGGTGTTCATGGTTTTTACCCCTGAATTGTTATGATATAGTGATGGCAACCGCAATACTTAAATATTAGGTCACCCTCAGGGGGGACTAATATGAAGGAAGTTGATGTTATCAAGGAAATCGGACTGACAGATTCAGAAACAAAAGTCTATCTTGCGCTCTTGGAACTTGGCGATTCAACACGCAGCGACATAGTAAATAGGTCTATGATTGCAGGTTCAAAGGTCTATGAAATTCTGGAAAGGCTCAAAGAGAAAGGACTTGTCTCAATTTATACGCAAAACAAAGTCAAGCACTTCAAGCCGACCAACCCAAAGCAGCTGATTACATATCTAGAAGACCAAAAAGAACACATTTCGCAAGTCGAAAAACAAGTCAGCATTATCCTTCCTAAGCTGCTTGCAGAATTCCAATCATCAAAAGAGGAACAGGAAGTCGAACTCCTAAGCGGCCTAAAGGGATTGGAGATTCTTTTCAGGGAACAAATTGAGATTCTCAATTCCAATGATACCTGCTATGTGATTGGCGGAACTCGCGGAACGGAAGAAGAAGCCACTCAGGCGTTCTTCGAGAAGATTCACTTGCTGCGAGAACAGAAGAAAATTAGGACAAAAATGTTGTTCAATCTGCGCCAAAAAGCGACCACAGAATCCCTTTATTCCTCGAAGAAATATCCCGGTACGACGACGCGGTATATCCCTCATACGTCTCCTGTGGCCATTAACGTTTACAAAGATCGAACAGTGATAATCATTTTTGGAAAGAAGGTCACCGCCATTCATATCAAATCACAAGATGCGGCAAACAGCTTCATGGAATACTTTGATTTGTTATGGAAACAAGCAAAACCTTGATTTTGACCGTCCAAATCCCGTTTCACTTTTTACTTTGATTTTGTTTATAAAGAAAGTTCATTAGCGGTTCAGTTCCCGTTTGTCAGGGATAAGTTTATGAATTTCATTCACAAAAACAATAATTGAATTGCCTGAACGGTCCCGAGAAACCGTGTTCTGGCATAAAACCATCAAAAATGCGAAATGGCCAACAACCAAAAATGAAGAAAACTCTTATTTCAAAAAATTCTGTAGACGCTAAAACCGTAAAAAGAGCTTTAGCGGTTCAAATCTTGAAATACGCCGCCACCCGGATTTGAACCGGGAAGCCCTTGCGGGCCCAGCTTTCCAGGCTGGTGCAAGACCGGATTATGCGATGGCGGCAATGTGATCTTGATGGCGGTAGGGAGATTTGAGCTCCCGGCCTACGGGTTATGAATCCGTCGCTCTACCAGGCTGAGCTATACCGCCAAACAGTCTGTCGAGAGGACGTTTAAAAAGCTTTACGTAGAACGCAACTGACTCGCGACCGTCTTCAGCCCTTCAGGCGTAGACTCCTTATGCGACCACGGCTTCAAGCCGTCGCCTGTCTTCCGAGGGATGACATGCAGATGCGCATGCAAGATAAGCTGGTTTGCGGCTTGCTTGTTGTTCATGCCTATGTTTACGCCGTCAGCCAAACCTGCGCTTATCAACATGGTCGCGACCTTCTTCGCGCCGACAATCAAGTCTTGCATATCAGTTTCAGGTGTATCAAGAATATTTTCGTAGTGGTGCCGATGGATGACGAGAGAATGTCCCGGATTGACTGGCTTGATATCCAAGAACGCAATCACTTTTGCATCCTCATACACTATCTCCGCAGGAATCTTCTTTTCTACAATCTTGCAAAAAAGGCAGTCACTCACAGCTTTGCCTCGAGTTCTGTCAAAGCAAGAATCTTTTCAGGATATTCGCGAACATTTCTGCGGTCGATCAAGACTGCCTTGATGCCTGCTGCCTTTGCGCCTTCCATGTCGGTTTCAATTGAGTCGCCAACTACAATTGCGTCCTGCTTGTCCACGCCAAGTTCCTTGAGCGCGATTTCATAGAGTTCGCCGTCCTGCTTCAAGACGCCGTGTTCATACGAAAGCACAATCGCATCAAAGTGTTTTGCGAGGTCTAGTTTTTCCATGACATCTTCAACTGCGCCTTGTTGGGTGTTGCTCACGATTGCAAGCTTGTAGCCGTGTGACTTCAAGTGTTCCAACACTTCGACCGTGTCCGGATAGGTCTTTGCGAAGAGCTTGTTCTTGTTCCACAAGCCGATCAATTTTGAAATCACAATAGGGTACGGGCGCACGCCGAACGCGTCGCAGACTGCCTTGAACGCCTCTTCCTGCGTCGGGTAAGCCTGCGTGAAAAACACGCTTTCGAACTTCGTGATGAAGTCCTTGTATTCCATCGGGATGCGCAAGATTTGCAGCGTTCCCTTGGTCGGACCGCGCGTGCCGTTGTCTGCCAGCGTGCCCCAAAAGTCGAATAATATTGCTTTTGTCATTTTCTTTTCTCCTTGCTTACTGCAATGGACTGGCGGGCAAGCGCCGAACTTGCTATTTCGGCGAGCCCGCAAGTCCTTGCCGAGCATTACTCGGCTATGGACTGGCGGGGATTTGAACCCCGAGCCTCACCCATGCCATGGGCGCGTTATACCGGGTTT
>CAYHVU010000070.1:0-4545 GCA_964360075.1 uncultured Methanosarcinales archaeon | reverse complement strand
TCACGCTCGGCCAGACTCAACCACGCAAGGGTTCTTGCCCTACCCGCGCCCTAATATCATACATACCATTCTCGATTGCCACTGTGACTCCCGTGCAACCGCCTGACTTCATCAGACTGAGTCGTTCCTTTCCGATGTCAAAGTTCGCAAGCTCAAGTCGCAGCTGGGCATGGAAGGGAAGCCCTACTTTTGCTTTATACTGCGGCATGAATTCCTTACCCCACCATGGCTCGAAGAAGAACACGTCGTCCTGGAAATAGACGAGCTTGGTGTTGAAGTCTTTCAGCTCCGCAAGCTCTTCGACAACGTCAGCTACTTTGCGGAGCACACGACGGTTGAACTTCCCATACATCTCTGGTTCGTTCCACGCACGGTTGTAGCAATATGTGCACGCGAACGGACAGCCTTCGCCGCAGATAGCATTCTTTATAGGATTGTCGCGCATGTCAGGATTATCACTGTAGAAAGTGGCACGATCTGGTTTCGGGAACGTATCGGATAGACTGTCGCGGAAAAGTATCCGGCTTGCGAGAATGTTCGCAATGCGCAGTTTGACACTTTCATCGCCACCCATTATTTCTCGCACGCGCGCCTCAGTCGTGCGCTCGACCATTTTGAGATCGTCTCCTTCGAGTTTTGCATTCGGAAGCAGCCCGTGTTCTCGTTTATACTCATCGTAGATGGTTTTGAACTGCGTCTTCCAGATGTTGTTCTTGACCGTCTCCCGTACGAACCCTTCGATATCATCGCGCATAATGGCACGGAAGCTTTCGAAGCTCTGGCCTTTGCACACCACGTCGGCATGTTCCGTGCACGCCTGCGCAAAGTAGGTCGCATGAGGGCCTCCGATTATCACTTTGACGCCGCGCTTGCGGAGTTCATCAGCAGCAGCATACATCTGTTTGTGATTTCCAGAATAAACATTGAATCCGACGTGCGTGGCGCCGAACTGCTCAACACGTTTGAACAACGGCGCAAAATCATACTTTTTAACGGGAAAGAATGTCCAGGGAATGCCTTCCTCGCGCAGAATTCCCCCCAGATGAAGCGCGAAGAGGGGCTCAATCACTGAATAGTTCGCGGTCAATAAGACTCTTTTACCTTGCAACACAACACGCTCCTTCGGGAATTGCTTCGCCACACTATAAAAGAAATAGCATACTCCATACTATATTCCAGACCACATAGAACTATGGTTGGAAACCTTTAAAAACAGACTTTCAAGCGACAGGGTATGGACATTCCCTGGAAAAACGTAAAAACCATTGTCATCCTGAACCTCATCGCGAACACCGTGGGAGATTCGCTCATGATGAGCCCGCTTATTCAGATTCTGAAGCATAACTCTCCACAGGCAAAGATAATTTGCACTGCTTCGCCGAGCAACGCACCATTGCTTGCCGGCTTGCCAGATAGTCTTGTTCCGCTTCCTGAACTCGCGGACATCGGCAAAAAGAACGGCAAACTGAGGAAGGCCATTCGTTATGCGAATCTGATGCGACGATGTGTGCGCTTGTTGCGCGAAGTAAAGGCCGACGTCTGCATCGTGGTGCAACCAAACTTCGCACCGTCACAACTCATTCCATGGCTTGCCGGCGTGCCGTACCGCATCGGCTACACCTATCAAGGAGGCATCTTCTCATGGACGCTCACGCACAAGATTGCATGGACTGACGCGTATGCGACCGGAGACTACAAACGTCATTTCATTGAAACCGTATTTGACTTAGTAAGGTGTGCGAACGTACCCATACGAAACGAGGACACGGTGGTGAGAAAGATCGTCACGCCTGAAGCGCGCGCGTGGGCGCAATCATATCTCAAGAAAGCAGGAATTAAAAAAACTGACCTGCTCATCGCGTTCCAGGCCGGCGCAAAATGGATCAACAAGCAATGGCCCGCTGAGCGTTATGCTGAGATTGCCGCCTGGCTCGTAAAAGACTACAATGCCAAGATTCTTTTGTTTGGCACACAAGACGAAAAACCCATTAATGATATTGTTGCTGCTGCCGCAAAAGGGTGCGCAATCCGCGTGCTTGGCGAACACATAGAAAACGTTTCTGCGCTCCTCCAACGCTGCGAGCTCGCGTTAGGCAACAGCTCAGGCATCATGCACCTCGCGAGCGCGGTCGGCACGCCTGCTGCGATGATTCACGGCATCGGTTTCGCGTCCAACAGCGAGCCGCGCGGTCCGGGAGGGTCCATCGTGATTGAGGGCCCGCACTATAAAGAAAATCCTGCGCTCTCCGGCGATGATGTCGAAGAGGGCATCCGGCGCATGAGAAAAATAACGGTTGAACAAGTGCGTAAAGCGCTGACAAAAGTCTTGGGCAAATGAAGATTCTCATCGTTTCGCGAAGATACTATCCTGAGGTCATCGGCGGCGGCCAGATTAGCGCGCATCATATCGCGCAGGCGCTCGTAAATGCGAAGCACGATGTCCGCGTGCTCACGTTCGTGACGGATGGCAAACGAAAAGACGAGAAGCTCGATGGCGTTACCATCACGCGACTTCCCATTCGGGTGCTCAAATGGTTCCCGCGCATTTCAAATTTGGAATGGATGTATCGGGAAATGAAATTGCAAACGTTCCAGTTTCTTAAAGAATTCAGTCCTGATGTCATGCACGCGCTCAACGGCGAGAGTGTCCCGAGCATCGCGGCCGTTTCGCGCAAGACCGGCATTCCGTTCGTCGCGACCGTCAATGGTCCGAATTTATTTTGTTTCGCGATGCAAGGCAATGACGCGCAGGGCAACAACTGTTTCGGCTGTCATGGACTGCAGCGCTTCCGCGAGACCATGCGCATCTGGGGATCCGGCGGAGTGCTGCAGAAAACAAGGGCTTTCATCTACTGGATCTACAGCTATCTGCACATGGCCGTGTTTGAGCGAGCAACGCGCAAGGCGCACATGCTGTTGCCGGTGAGCCGAGACATATGCAACCGTTTACAAGCGTTGCAGTATTCCCACGTACGCATCGTACACAATCCGATGGAAGTGCATAAAAAAGTGCGTAACGAGCTGAAGAAAACGCTCGGCATTCCTGCCACTGCTCCTGTGCTCATGTTTGTCGGTCGCGTAACGGAAAGCAAGGGCGTGCAGCGCATCGTGCGTCTGTTGCCTTCACTGCCTGAAACGCACCTCATTGTTGTTGGCCGCGGCGATTTTGTTGAGCAAATCAAAGCCCTTGCCACGGCGCTCAATGTCGGGAAACGCGTGCATTTTGCAGGATTTGTCGAGAATGATACAGTCGGACGCTATTACTCCGTGGCGGATATCGTCCTCATGGTCGGGACATTTTATGAAAGTCTCGGACGTATGTTGTTGGAAGCCTGCTCCTACGGCATTCCCGTCATTGCAACCAACAGTGGCGGCAATCCTGACGTGATCGAGCACGGAAAGAACGGATTTCTTGTCAGCGCACAGGACGATACGGAACTACTTGAACGCGTAAAAGAGATTTTAGGGGACAAAAAACACGCACGGGCCATGGGGCGGGCAGGACAGGAAAAGATTCGCAAGGAATTCTCGCCGCCAGCAGTCGCACAAGACCTGACTCAGGTTTACCGTGCGGTGACCCGGAAATAATCCCGATCCAAGCACCATAATGCTTAAATAGGGATTCGGAAGGCAAAATTGATGCACTACTCAGGGGGCGCAACATGGAAGTAACTGACCTGCGCAAAGCAACGACATGTCGTAATTGTAAGGGTCACGACCTCCAGAAAGTGCTGTCCTTGGGTTCGACACCTCCGGCCAACGCATTTCTGAAACAGGAAGAACTGCAGCAACCTGAAAAGTCGTTTCCGCTCGAGGTGTATTTCTGCATCGATTGCGGATTTGTCCAACTCATAGACATCGTCTCGCCAGATTTGTTGTACCGTAACTATGTCTATGTCTCATCGACATCCCCCTCCTTCGTCAAGCATTTTCAGTCGTTTGCCGCACACGTCAGCGAGAAAATGAAACTCGAAAAGAACTCGCTGATTGTTGACATCGGAAGCAACGACGGCATCCTGTTGCGGCCGTTCAAAGAACTGGGAATGCGCGTCATCGGGGTCGACCCCGCGACCAAGATTGCGGAACTCGCCACCAAAAACGGCATTCCGACCGTGCCCGCATTCTTCACACCGCAACTCGCGAAAACACTCATCAAGGAGCACGGCAACGCAAAACTCGTGACCGCAACAAGCGCGTTCACCCATATTGACGACCTTGACAGCCTCATCGCGGGCGTCAATGATTTGCTTGCGGACGACGGCGTCTTTGTCATCGAATCGTATTACCTCGGCGATCTCGTGAGCAAGAACCTGTTTGACACCATTTATCACGAGCATCTCTCGTATTTTTCGGCGCGCATCTTCATTGACCTGTTCAAGCGCAGAGGCATGCAGGTATTCCACATCGAACACAATGAAACGCACGGCGGCTCATTGCGGGTCTTTGTGCAAAAAGACACCGGCAAACGCACCATGGACAACTCAGTCTCGCAGTTCATCTATGAGGAATCAAAACTCAACATCGACCGAGCCTCCAGCTTCTTGC
>CAYHVU010000069.1:0-4821 GCA_964360075.1 uncultured Methanosarcinales archaeon | reverse complement strand
CTGCAGCCCCTTGCGGGATCCGCTCTCAAGGCGGACGCACTACCGGATTATGCGATGGTGGCATGTATTATGCGATATCCAATGCGAAGCAACAACTTCGTATTGTGTATGCTGCCATCGCGACCGCCTCCGTAGAGGCGTGGATGCGATGGTGGCAATAGTGGCTTTATGAATCGACGAATTTAAAAAGCTTCAGTATTCAGATGCTCCCGTGAAAAAGAGACCTGCGAAATACTTAGGAGAGCATCATCACAAATACGCGTTCTTGCGTTGGTTTGAATGGTTCACGGACTTGATTATTCCTTATTTGTTGATTCTGCTCGCTGCCGAGTTAATTTTGGACAATCCGTTCTGGACATTGTATTCGCTTGAGCACTTTGAGCCTATGGTTGGCTATCTTGACCACTTCATCCTGTTCTTTTTCGTCACAGATCTGTGTTTCAAGTGGTTTCACGTCAGGAATTTGACGAAATTCGTGAAACTTTATTGGTTGGACATCATTGCGGTGTTGCCGTTGTACTTAGGATTCCGCGTCTATGCACGCTTTGCTGGCATCGTGATGGCAGGCGAAGAGATTGCCGAAGCGCAGAAACTGGCGCACGAGGCTGTTCTCGCGCGCGAGACAAAGCTTCTGAAAGAAGCGGAAGCATTAGTGAAAGAAGAGCGTATTTTGAAGGAAAGCAGGCCTGTTATTCGCGTGTTGCAGACGATTGAGCGTTCTTTGAGGTTTGCGTCTGGCAGAAACGACATTGCGCACGAAGGGATGAAGCACGCAATCTTGAAGAGTGAGCACGGACCAATCTAGATACATTTATATACTTAGATGCTATAGTTATAACTATGGCAACAACAGTCCAAGTTTCAGCGACGACAAAACAATTGCTCGACCAGCTGAAAGACCAAATGCGTGCTGCTTCGTTTGATGATTTGCTCGCAACTATGGCCCGTGAAAAAATGGCAATTCCTCAATCACTTTTTGGTTGCGCAAAAGGCGTAGGTCCCTGGACAAAGGAGGATCGTGATGACCGCGACCTCTGAGTATGTTGTTGATAGCTCCGCATGGATTGAGTATTTTGATGGCAGCGAGAAAGGAAAAACGCTCAAGCCCATCATCGAAACGCAACGTTTGTCGACGAGTAGCATCGCAATTGCGGAAATCGTAAACGCACTGATGCGCAAAGGGATGCCGTACCATGACGAAGTGCAATTCATTGAAGGACGTTCCATGGTGTTACTTCCCGGCCCCGGACTTTGCATCCGTGCGGGACAGCTTAAAACCGAACACCGCCGCAAACGTCCCAAGTTCGGACTGATTGATGCCATTCATCTCGCGACTGCCGAACAGCAGAAAGCCGTATTGTTGACGACTGATAATGATTTTTCTGGGATATCAAATGTGAGGGTTTTCTAATCCTCACTTTTGCTTCTCAAACGACTCTTTGCCTAGTGCCTAGCGGACTGCTTTGCCATTAACACATCGTTCCCAGTTTACTCCCAAGATTCTCTTTGTAGTGTTAGGGTCATGAATGAGCACGAACACTCCAAGCTCGTCGTGAACGGTGAGCGCGGGGGAACGCAGAAGTTAGCACCTCTACGACCAAGGTCAGGCGTTGAACGTCAAACAAGCGCCAAAAACTCATCGTTGTTCATCAAAAGTGAGAGTTCGTTTCAAAATCAAAGAAAAGTCGTTAGGCACTATCAGAATACTTACAAATTAACTTTCACAACGTCTCTATACATTCGGTTCAAGCACGCGGAAAGCTTGTTCTTGAGCCCTTCATCAGTTGTTGCGTGCCGCAACTGTCGCATGCCGTCAGACACGCGCAAAAAGAAGTGTACAATGTCGCCTTCAGGCATGTCAGTAAAGTCAAGAATGTCAGTAAAGTCAGCTCCTTCAGCCCATTTAGAGACCAAAAGTGAGAGTCGCTTCACGACGAACTTGTCAACATTCTCGTGCGCGTACGCATTAGCGGCCAATTTACGCACGATGCCTTCTTCCAATGCTTTGTTCGGATTAAACTTGAAAGTCACGTTCTTGCGTTCCTCAAACACGATGGAGGCGATAAGCACGCACAACTCAAGTTCATCAAACTCTTGATGCAGTTCAGTGCCGAAAATCTCTCCAAGCACGAGTTCGTTCGCGTACACTTGCAGCAAGAATGACCCTTTCCACGTCATTTTCTCGTCCTGCGTCAAATAGCCCAATTTTATCAACTGTTTGACCTTGTTTCCGAAGCTCGCCATGATTCTGACGTGCGAGCCTTCTTGTCGACGGACAAAATAGTCGAAATTGCTTTTGAGGATGACTTCTCGCTCTTCCGGAGTGTGGTGCGCGAGCAAATGCATGACTGTGTTAAATGAAAGTTTGAATTGGCTTCTGATGGGCTCTTTATCTCCCTCTAAAAGATTCAGAATCTTGTCAATCGCGCCGTCTTTGCGGTCGACAATGCCTACAGCATAACCGATTTTGTCTAAACCTCGGCGTCCTGCGCGTCCTGCTAATTGAAAGTACTCTTTGGTGTTCAACATTCTGAAGTTTGCGCCATCCCATTTTGTCATAGACGAGAAAATGACTGCTTTCGCGGGCATGTTGATGCCAACGGCGAAAGTTTCAGTCGTGAAAAGGACTGAAATCAGGCCTGCTGCGAAGGCCAACTCAACGACTTCCTTCAGTTGCGGAAGCAAACCCGCGTGGTGCACTGCAACGCCGCGAGACGCAAGCCTGCGAATCATGCGCACGCTTTCAAGTTCGTGCAGTTCTTCAGGGACTACAGTGCGGAACAGTTCGCCAATTGAGCCTTTCTTTTCTGGCGCAAGCAAATCAAACTTTTCCGCCACCATCATTGCCTTGCGCTCGCATTCCTTTCGCGAAAACACGAAATAAAAGCACGGAAGGAGATTTTGCGCCTTTAAATCATGGATGACCTGATGCGGTTCGACAACGCGGAAGTCGCGTTTGTCGCGCTTACCGTGCTTTCCTCTGCCCTTGTCGAATCTGCGTTGCTCTTTCTGTTCAGGCACGGAAAGTAATTTTTTCAATTCTCTCGGCTCCTGCATGCCGAAATCGACGTCAAAGAGCATGTGCTTCAACGGCACCGCGCGCAAATCGTATTTCACGACGGTAACTGTGTGCTTGGTGATGTGCTGTATCCAGTCCGCGAACTGTCTTGAGTTCGGAATTGTTGCGGAAAGACAGAGAAATCTCACGTGTTTTGGCGAGAAAATCAGGCTTTCTTCCCAAATCGTGCCCCTTTCAATGTCGGAAATGTAGTGTATTTCGTCAAATACAACATACGTGACGGTTTCAAGAATCGGATCGTGCGACAGCAGCATGTTGCGATAGATTTCCGTCGTCATCACGAGTATGGCCGCGTCCGTGTTGATTTGCACGTCTCCCGTGATGATGCCGACGCTTTCCGGACCGTAATGCCTTTTGAAATCTCTGAATTTTTGGTTCGAAAGCGCTTTAATGGGCGCGGTGTAGATGACTCTTTTTTTCTGATTGATGAACTTGTCAATCACATAGTCCGCAATGAGCGTCTTTCCAGTGCCGGTCGCGGCGGAAACAACTACGCTTTCATTGCGTTCAACTGCTTCAATTGATTTTATTTGGAAGTCGTCGAGTTCGAAACCTTTGAATTGCATGTTAATCACTCATAAACTGCATCATGATGCTCATAGTCCAACAATTTGATTGTCTTTTCATCGATTTCGTAGATGAGCACGAACGATGAATCGATGTGGACGCGCCTGCTTCCTTTCTTGTCGCCTCGCAGCGGTTTAAAATGGTATGGGTCGGCGAGAATCTGCTGGATTTTTTTATTAACTGCCTCGAGCTGCTTTTTGTCGCGCTTGGCGAGTTTTTTGAAGCATTTCACCAAATCGTCCGGAATGACGAGAGAAAAATCCATCACTCAAGACCAAAGTACTTGGCAAAATTGTCCACGCGGACGAATCGTCCCTTCCTGATACGCTCCAGCTTTTCCAAATATTCGGCTTTTGCCTTCGGATCGTCCTCGATTTGGGACTCCATGAACAGCTCCACTTGCTTGCTCATGCTCACGCCATGTGCCTTGCAAAAGTGCGCGAACTGCGCATATATGTCTTCGTTGACGTTGAATGATTTGATGGTCATAGGTTCACCTATTACATAAGGTTATTTAAGATTATATAAGCTTTTCGGACGGCGGAAGAAGTCAGGGATTGTTGGTTTGGGAACTAACTCATTTACGAGGTTCTTGCTTGTTGAGAATGAATGGTACGAAATGTGTTCCATATTTTTTCTTGAGGTCGAGGCGTTTCCAGTCATCGCCTGTGATTGTCCTTCGACAGTTCGATGTTCCGCACGCCCACGTTAACTCATATTTTCTTGCCGTGGTCATGGCATAATCGTAGCAAAGTTCTTCGCCTGCTTTGATGTCTCTGAGCGCAACAAAAGTTATTTCTCCTTGAGGCCCCACGTTCGGTTCGCACGAATGATTGATGAAAATTGCAGTATCGACCACCTCCTCTTTCGTGGTAGGACAAAGGCAGAATTGTTCAGAAATTTGCAGGCAGTATTCGCCAAGTTCTTTTTCAAGTTTATCCGCCTCTTTAACCGTGACAATCTTCCCGCTCTTGATGAAAACGATCTCGCCAGACTTGATGTTCTTCTTCGCGAAAAGCCCACACCCTTCCATTTTACTCGTTCTGACCTCAGTTTTTGGCGAACGGTATGATTTTAGAGGAACCATGATATGCATTAATACGCGCGGCAACAATAAAAACCCTCACCTTTTCTTGCCCTGTCAACAAGCACTTGTTCCAAGCATCAAATAACTC
>CAYHVU010000068.1:0-5281 GCA_964360075.1 uncultured Methanosarcinales archaeon | reverse complement strand
CAAGAAGATGGACAAGCTGCGCAGAGGATACAGGGACGAAATCGCAATGCTCGAAGCCAAATGCCGGGATGGCAACGCGACTAGAGAAGAACAGAAGCAACTTGCTAAAATAAAGCGAAAGCTAGGATAATTATCTCTGTCCGCCGAAATTTCTTTTCTTCTTCCAGAAAGGACGACTGCCTTGCGCGGGTTTGTGGAACGGCTTGTCCTGCGAACGATTGAATCCCGGCTTGAACTGTGACGGAGGCAACGCGATTCTTTCGAACTTCGGGGTTGGCGTGACCGGAATGTCTCGTTTTACAGTGCGCAAAATACTTCTGAAGTCGCGCGCCTCTTGTGAAGACACGAACGTGACGGCTTCGCCCTTCGCGCCCGCGCGAGCCGTGCGCCCGATGCGGTGCACATAGTCGTCAGGCGTGCCAGGAATGTCGTAATTGTAAACGTGAGAGATGTTATCGATGTGCAAACCGCGAGACGCGACATCAGTGGCAACCAAGATTCCGAGTCCGTGGTGGTGCAGATTCTCGATAGCACGTGTTCGCTTGTTCTGCGCCAATCCTCCATGAATTGCGGTAGCATCCAATTGCTGCGCGTGCAGGCGTTTCGCGACTCTGTCACAGCCGTGTCGCGTGCGACAGAACACGAGCGCGATGCCGTGCTTCTCGTGCTTCAACAGGTGAACGAGTAACGAGAACTTGTCGTGCATCTCGACAGAATAGAGCTTCTCGTTCAAGAAACTCTTGTCGACGCGAATTTGGGTTTGGATTGTAACGGGCGAGTTCATGTGCTTGTGCACCAATGATTGCAACCGTGGAGAAAGCGTGGCAGAAAACAGCATCGTCTGGCGTTGCTTCGGAACGCGTTGGATGATTCTTTCAACATCATCAATAAATCCCATATCTAGCATCCTGTCGGCTTCATCAAGGACAAGATGAGTCACAGTTCCCAACCTCAATCCGCGTTCCATCAAGTCAAGTAACCGTCCGGGAGTCGCGACAATGACATCAGCCGAGCGCGTTGCCTGGATTTGCGGTCCAAGGCCGACACCGCCAAACACCGCAGTCACGCGTAATTTTGTATATTTCGCAAAGCCACGAAGCGCATCAGAAACTTGAATGCAAAGCTCGCGAGTCGGGGTGAGAATCAATCCCTGCAGCTTTCCAGGAGTCATTTTCGCCAGCATCGGCAACCCAAAGGCCGCAGTCTTGCCTGAGCCAGTCTGTGACTGCCCGATTATGTCCTTGCCTGAAAGAATCAAAGGAATCGCTTGCGCTTGAATCGCGGTCGGCACAGTATAACCTAGTTCAGTCACTGCTTTGACGATGGGTGCGGGTAATATCGAAAATGACATGCTTCACTTGACTACTCGTTAGAATAGCAATAATAACAACAAAAGAGTGCTTTATAAAGCTATGTGCTTTAAAAAACGTTAAAAGTATTCTTTCCCGAACACTTTCTTCTCTAAACCCCACTTTTTCGCGCCGTACGCCAAGAGAGGCAGGAACGCAATCACGAACGTGAGGGCGGCTCCTCCCTTGTTGGTGATGGGGTTCCAGTCGCCTCCTGCCGTGTGGGTGTAGAACGCAACGAGCATTTCGATGATGCCGAAGAAGGACGCCAGACGCACTAGCACACCCGTCATCAATCCAAGGCCAATCAAGAACTCGCCGGCTCCCGCGAACCAGCCGAGCGAGTACGGCACGACCGGCGCGGCAGCCCAGACGCCGAATAAGTTTTTGAGACCGTACATAAAGAACAGCGTGCCGAGAAGAATTCTAAAAAGAGCGTAGAGGGAATCCGCGTGTTTTGTTTTCATCAGCTTCATGTTTGTCCTCCTTTGTCCTCAACAGGCAAGCCCGCTTCCTTCCACGCGTTCATGCCACCAATGAGATGGTTGATGTTGGTGTAGCCTAATTTCTGCAGTTGTGCGACGGCAGACGTACTCATTCGGTCGCTCCTGCAATACACGAGCAGCGGCGCGTCCTTGTCTGCGGGCAATTGGTCAGTATGTAAGGCAATGTTTTCCCAGTCCTCTATGAACGCGTCCGTGCCAGCGATTTCGCCCTCATACGGAGTGTGCACGTTCAAAACAAACACGGAAGGGTCTGCCGCCAATGCCTGCGCCTGTTCAGGCGTCACGTCATTGACTGCAGAAGCACAACCGGCAAGCAGCAGGAGCAAGAGCGCGTAACGCATGCGGAAAGAATCGCTTTCTGCTATTTAAGCGTTATCAGCGCCTGTTTGATGGCATACCGTGCGTCTTGGGCGTGAGGGTTCTGCTCGAGTTCGGTCAATGCGAGCGTGAGATACTGGCGTGCGAGTCTCTGATAGTGCTCTCTCTTGCCGAATGTCGCGAGTTGTGCCGTCACGCGTCCGAGGTTGCCGCACAGATGCGCCCACCGGTTGCGGTTGACCTGTTTGATGCCGTGCTGAATCGCTTCGAGTCCGATGTCGAATGAGCGGTTGAGCAACGCCAAGCGCGCCTCAGGCGTCTTTACCGAGGTTTCATAATAGCGGAATGAGCTTGTCGCGAGCTGATACGCCCTGTTGGACATGGTGCGGCTTGCGCCCGCGCTGAGTTCCGCGTCTTCGGCGGCGCGCCAGGACCAGTTTGGTTCGTCTACAATCTCCGAGATTTCCTGCGCGACATTGCCGCGGAAACGGTATTGTGCCGAAAGGTAAGAAAGGGGTTCTGCGGTCGCAGAAGCGATACGGAGCGCGTGCGTGTAGCACCAGAACGAGCGATGGAAATGATGAATGGTATCGCTTTTGGAGGTGCCACGTTTTCCGAGCTGGGCCTCAAACAGCGCCTCGCGCGAACGAAGGAACGCGAGCGCCATCTTTTTGGCGTCATCGCCAGGGGCTATTTGGTTTTGTCCCGCGCGGCAATAGCATCGCGCGGCCCAGAGGATGTGGCGTGCGTCGCTGTTGTCATATTTCTCGAGCCTGCTCGCAGCGGCCTTGGTGAACACCTTGAAGAATTCAGGCGTGAACTTGTCCGCAAAAGGGGATTTTATTGGATTTGGGTTGTCGCGGAGAAACTGGACGATTTCCTTATCGAGCGTGGGGTCATCGTCGCTGTTGAACTGGTCCTTCAGCCGTTGCACGAACGCGTCGAAAGTCACTGTATCTTGCAGCATCGTTTACACACCGGCGGCATCACGCCGCCCTTGAGGAGTCCTTTGCGGAATTCCTTCATCTGCTCTCCATTCCACAACTTTTCAAGAGGTGTGTCAATCAAGGAACCCATTTGGTGTTTAATCAAATGGCAGAACACGAGGTTTCCGCGAGGATCGATGCGCGCCGTGTGCATATGTCCGCACAGGATGGGGTGCTTCTGCAAAATGCTGCCGTCATAGAAGTCCTTCTCGAAAACGTCGGCGGCGACTGGCTCTGCCATGAAGTTGATGTTGTGCTTCTTCGCGATGACGCGGAGTTCGTTCTTGACATTCTCGATATCCTCGAACGGAAAGTCATAGTTCTGCTCTTCGCGGCTCCAGACTGTGACTGAGCTCATCGGGATTTTCAGTTGCTGCGCGGTTGCCTTGACCTCAGCTGCCGTGTTGAACATTTGGTATTCAACACTGTAACTATGGATGTAGGGCGCAATCATTTCGAGCAGTGTTGGAAGGTGCTTGTAATTCTCCTTGGTGATGACGCTATTGACTCCGATATGCTGCACGCGCTTGTTGATGAGCTTGAGCGTCGCCAATGATCGATCAAACATGCCTTTGCCCCGAATCGAGTCATGCGTGTCGCGTAATCCATCGAGCGAAATGCCGATACGTTCTAGGTTCTTGTGCGTGAGCATCTCCTCGACTTTCTCCGGCGTCTGGAGCGTCCCATTAGTGAGCACAGCTACAATGATTCCCTTTGTTCCCAAATATTTAACAATCTCGAGCATGTCCACGCGCATGAATGCCTCGCCACCGGTGAAGCCCATTACTTTGATGGACGGCCCGAGGTTGTCAATGATTTTCTTCATATTCTCGGTCGTGACGTCCGTGAAATTCGTTAAGTCACGGAAACAGAAGTGGCAGGAAAGGTTGCATCGCAGCGTGGCTTCCATGATTACCTTTTGCGGCAGGGGCGCTTCTCCGGTGGCTGCGATGCCGTCGTAAATTCGGAAATTCTGCATTCTGTTGCGCAACGTAGAGATGGGCTTGCGGAACATGCGATTTTTCAGAATTACTTGCACGAGAGACATACGTGAATTGCGCTGGCGACGTTATATAAAGCTTTCCGACCTCACATCTACTAGTTAACGACATAAATAAGTTATAAAATCTTGCATAAAAGTGTGTTCTGTCCAAAAGGTTTCTAGTGCGTCTTGCATTTCGTCGATTGTTGGGAAGTATTGTGATTTTGTGACTTGGTTTTTTGTGACTTTCCAGCAGGTTTCTATGGGGTTGAGTTCTGGACTGTAGGGTGGAATATGCTCGACGCGGATGCGTGGAGCGTATTCTGCAAGAAGGTTTTTCACGCAATGTGTCTTGTGAAATCCCGCATTGTCCATGATGATGACGTATTTCTTTTTCTCATCAAATGTTTTGAATAATTCTCTCAGAAAGTGCATGAATGTGAGGCTGTTTTGTGCAATGTAAAAATCGTAATAAAATTTGTGATCGCTTGTGAGCGCGCCGAATGTGATAAGCTTTTTTGAGCTCCAAAAGAACGCCCCTCGTGGTGTTTCTCCACGAGGAAACCAGATTCTTTTGTACGTTGTTTGAAGGTGGAATCCTGCTTCATCAATTGCTACAATCTCATAACCCAAATATTCTGTTTCAAGTTTTTTTTAAACTCGTCACGAAACGCAGCAACTTTTGCCGGATCATTTTTGATGTGTTGTGAACGAGGAGTTATTCGAGAGAAGTCGAGCTTGTGGAGAATTCGTTCCACATGACGAGTGGTGTAGTTTCTGCCTGTTTTTTTCTGAACGAGTTCAGAAAATATTTTTGTGTTAATTGAGCAAAAATTCTTGTTTGCCGCACGCGCTTTTTTTGCAAAGTCTTCTTTTAGTGACGCAAGAGTCTCTTTTGTCAAAGGTGTTGGTCGCCCACTCCGTGGAAGCGTTGCGAGTGTTCTTCCTGCGCGATATTTAGAAATCCACTTGCTTACTGCTGCTTGGCTACACCCAAGCAATTGAGCAATACGTTCTTGTTTTTTGCCGTCTTCGTGTAATTTTATTATAAACTCTCTTTCTTGTTTTGTTAACATAAAACACCTCTCAACAAACAAGAAAGAACAACCACTATTTATAACTTACTTTTGTCCGATACTA
>CAYHVU010000067.1:0-5361 GCA_964360075.1 uncultured Methanosarcinales archaeon | reverse complement strand
CGTTCAGAAATTCATCTTGTTCACTTTAGGTAGTTGGTATCTTGAAGCCAACAGAAAATTAGGTCCAGTGCATGTCGTCATCTAGAAAGCCACGTTCATCGACCTCGTTCTAAGAGCGCATTTCGCGGCCAAGCAAGCGCGAGCATTGTACAAGAACCTCGAAGACCTAGAAAAGAAGAAACTCATCAGTTACGAGAACAAAAACTTAGCACTGACGAAGAAAGGCGAAAAGCTATTTCAAAAAATCTACGCTGAATTAAGACCGTACGTGAACATCATTCACGCGCTGAAACAAAAGGATCCGTTGGCATACACGAGAAAACTACAAACGAAACTTACTTCTTGACGCACAATCAACAATTCTCACTGGACTTGTTCGGATAGGGTTTTTAAATGCTTCCACGAATCCCTTTGCAATGCTGATTTCTCGAGGGAAAACAAAGCCCATCCGTCCATTGGTCAAATCAGCAGAACTCGCTGAATTTATTGGAATTCTTCTCGGCGATGGAAGCGTCTACGTGAATCAAAAACACTCCGTTTATACGATTCGTATCGCCAGTAGTTATGCAGATGAACGTGAATATGCAAAGTACATTTTTGCATTAATGCAAAGTCTTTTTGGAACAAAACCGCGTTGGAGTGAGTTCAAGAAACGTTGTTTCTACGTATGCCTTGACCGACTCGAAGCAGTCAATGCTCTCATGCTTGTCGGGGTGTTCCCCGGAAACAAGAAAGAAAATCAGGCTCGCATTCCTTCTTGGATTTTAGAGAATGAAGACTACCTTCGAGCATGTCTTCGCGGACTTTTTGATACCGACGGTTCAGTATACCGATTATCAAGAAAAGATCCGCATCTACTTCGTATAAGCTTTAAATCAGCAAATGTGGCACTTCTTAACGATGTTAAACAAAGTTTGCAGAAGTTAGACATCCCTTGTAGCAAGCCCATCTATGGGAATGTTTTTATAACCCGTAAATCGGCCATACTACACTATTGTAACGAAATCGGATTCAACAATCAGAAGCATCTGATGAGACTCCGTCTATTAAGCCTCGTAGTTTAGCTGGTCAAGAATGACGGGCTCTGGACCCGTAGACGGCGGTTCGAATCCGCCCGGGGCTATCATTTGGGAGGATAGCATGGAAGACCTCAAGAAACAAGGCAAAAAGTACTTTTGGGAGCCTGTTGTCGGAGAAGAATATCCGCTCGGATACCATCACGGACGCGTCGTAGGAATCGGGATGATTGGACAGCAGGAAGTCCATGCAACCTATTTTGGCTTGCTTGATGGTGTGTGGGTGTTCTTTCGTGAAAAGCAGGGAAAAATACAGAGATACACCGCGGACCCGACCACGCCCGCATATTGGATTGGAGAGGATGACGGCCCATCATTCCCACATGTCGCTTCATCATTCGCAGGAGAGCTGGAAAAAAACACAGAAATAGCCTTTGTTAAAGCACAGTTAGCTGATCACGCTTGCAAAAGAAAGCTACGTGCTGGTATCGAAAACGAAGAAATGAACGGCCGCAGACCACTCGAGAACATCGTACAATTCTAACGAAACCTTTTTAAACCTCCCGTCTGAAACAAACGTATCGAGCGATGCAAGGGTTGAAAGACTCAGGCATACGGGAGAAACAAAGTTTCTCAAATCTCGTCATGAACAGAATAAGGTGTAAACAACATGGCAAAAATGCACAGCAGAAAGCGCGGACGCTCGGGCTCGAGCAAGCCGTTGCACAAGACCAAGCCGAGCTGGGTCAGGATGAAGGAGAAGGAATTGGAACTCCTCATCGTCAAGCTCGCGAAGGAAGGAAAGCCCGCAAGCATAATTGGGCTAGAATTGCGAGACAGCTACGGCATCCCGGATGTCAAGACCATCTTGGGAAAGAGAATCACTGAACTGTTGGTCGAGAAAGACCACGCTCCGAAATTGCCGGAAGACTTGCTCGCGTTGATGCGCCGCGCATTGGCGACGAGAAAACACTTGGAAGCAAACAAGCAGGATATGCCCGCATTGCGTGGCACGCAGCTCTTGGACAGCAAGATTAAGCGCTTGTTCAAGTATTACCACAGAATCGGAAAGTTGCCGATCAGCTTCAAGTACGATCCGAAGCAGTTGAAGCTGTATACGCAATAATTATTTCTCTTTTATTTTGTTTATTAATTCTGAACTGCTCTGCACTTTCTCCCCCAATCCGTCAACAATCTTGATGCCCAGCCGTGCACACACTGCTCGTTCAGGGATGTTGGTTGCGTTCCTGTCCCCGCCTTTCGCAAAAATAGCTGGCTTCAACAATTCGAGCGTCTTGCACACGCTTTGATCATCATCAATGCACGGCACAACTTCATCTACGCACTTTAATGCTTCCAAAATTCGCTTGCGTTCGGCGAACGGCATGAAGACGTGCCCTTTCTTTCGCATCAAGAACATATCTTGATTGAGAATGACAACAAGTTTGTCACCGAGTTTCTTTGCTTTCTCAAGGTATTCGATGTGACCGACGTGCAATGGGTCGAATCCGCCAGATGCAGCGACAATCATCCGAATGTCTCCTTCATCGCTTTCTCAAAAGGCGTAGGAACAAACCCGAAATCCTTCTGCAATTGAGAGATATCAACGGGAAAATCCTTGACAAGATTCTTGACTTGCTTCGGGTGCAGAGGGGAAAGACGGCACAGATGCAATATGTTGACGACAAACTGCAAAAGGCTCGCAGGCACAGCAATCGTCTTTCGCTTGCGCTGCTGCATCGTGCACAAGAGCGTAACTATATCACGCATGCAGGTTCTTGTGCCTCCGACAGTGTAAGTTTTGTTCATCGCTTTCTTGTTAAAGAGCGCAGCAGCAATCAGTTTCGCCAAGTCTTTCACGAAAATAGGCTGCATAACGGCAACGCCTTTGTCAGGCAAAGGAATGAGTTTGCCGCGCTTGACTGCATCGTGCAGCTTGCCAATCGTAATCTTGTCACCAGGACCGAATATCGCAGTTGGTCTGAAGATAGTGTACGGAATGCCCGACGCCTTAACAAGCGTCTCTTCCTCTCGTTTCGCAATCATATACGATGTTATTGATGTGGTTTCAACGACATAACTGCTGATGAAGATGAAGTGTTTCACATCGCACGCTTTCGTGATAGCAAGCATACGTTTGGTCAACGCAATATTATGTTCGCCGTTGTCCGGATTGACGCTGGCAGCACAATGAATGAAGCCGTCGACGGTTTTCTCCGGTATCGCGCTATCCAAACGCCAAATTTCGCATCCCTTCAAAACTGCATGAGACCGCACAAGACAGATTTTCTCTACGCCCGGAAGAGCTGCAAGCACGTGCGAGCCCAAAAACCCTGTCGCGCCGGAGATGAGAACGGATTTCATGAGTGATAAACAAAATTTCCGCATAAAAGTTTAGAATTTACAACGCGCTTCTGATGTGGTCTATCTTTTCTGCGACTTCACTTCCCTTTTTCGTCAAAGTAAGCAGCTTCAGGCGTCCTTGCTTGTCGAAATTGATCAAGCCCTCCTTTTCCATCTGCTGAAGGATCTTGACGACGTGCGAGTATGTGCAATCGATTTGTTTTGCGAGAGAAGATGCATACACTTCGGCCTTGGCGTTGCGCAATTCGACCAGCATCATCGCGGGCTTCTCACGAAAGAAGACCTTGAATATCTCCTTGTTATTGGCCGAAATGCCACCCCATGTGTTTGCCATGTTCGTATGTAGTGGAACAGATACATCCAAGGCAATATTTAAACCTTTCGCCTTGATGTCCGCGCGAAATTTTCCGTCTGAAAATCGCGGCGGGCATAAAATCCACTAAATTCTGGGCGTGCATAAATTCTATATAAATGTTTCTAGGATAATGCGGAAAAGACTACACTCACTATCCGTCGATATAACGCAAATCCATTTATACTTCATAGAAAACAGAAAATATATGCCACTTCCGCTCTTGTTTCCGTATGATGCGCTCAGAAATGTGCAGAAAGAACTGCTCGAGACCGTGCAGAAGTGCATCGAGCACAAAATTCCGTTAGTTGTGCACGCGCCTACAGGGTTGGGCAAGACTGCAGCCACGATTGTGCCTGCATTGACGATTGCCGCAGAAAAGGATTTGACTGTCTTCTTCCTCACATCAAGGCAGACGCAACACTTGATTGCGTTGGAAACTTTGAAGGCAATCAAAACAAAGTTTGGCGTCAACAAAGGCACGGTTTCCATCGTCGGAAAAAAGCATTTGTGCGCGCAGCCTGGCGCGTCATTGATGCGCTCGGAGGATTTTTCATCTTACTGCAAATCTTTGAGAGATGAAGGCAAATGTTCATTTTATATCAACGCCAGAAACAATAACGCTCCTACGATCAAAGCAGATGCGTCCGCAGCACAGCTAATGCAAGCAAGCCCGTGCGCCAGCGAAACAGTGTTGCAGAAGGGAATGGACGACGAACTGTGTCCGTACGAATTGTCATTGATGCTTGCGGAGAACGCGAAAGTCATCATCGCTGACTACAATCACTTGTTCAATCCGCGCATTCGCGAGGCGTTGTTGAGCAAAATCCATCGCAAACTAGAGCAGTGCATCGTCATAATCGATGAAGGCCACAATTTGCCGAGTAGATTGCGCGAGCAACTCACGCAAAGAATCAGCACCATCACTTTACGAAGGGCAATCAACGAAGCGAAAAAGCACGGCTATGATGACTTGCACAATAATTTGCAAGAACTGAGCGCGCTTTTGCAACGTCTCGCAACCGGTCTCTATCGCGATCAAGAAAAGCTCGTCACTAAAGAGCAATTCGTTACTGAAATAACGAAAATCAGGAAACCTGACGAGCTTGCGGAAGCACTGGAAGACGCGGCAGACGACATTCGCTCATTGGAAAAGACAAGCTCGATGGGCACAATCGCGACATTTCTCAAAGGCTGGACTGAGGGCGACGCGGGCTTCAGCAGAATTCTCTCGGTAAAAGACATCCGGACAGAACGCACCATTCTTTTGTCGCATCGTTGCCTTGATCCCTCTTTGCCTGCGAAAGCAGTCATTGATAACGCGCACTGCACAATCATAATGTCAGGAACCTTGACGCCTACAACAATGTTCGCGGACATTCTTGGGTTTCCGAAGCACACAATCCAAAAGTCTCTTCCGAGTCCGTTTCCAGCGAGCAATAAATGCTGTTTGATTGTGCCAAATGTCACGACAAAGTTCACGCAACGTTCAGAGCTGCAATTCCAGAACATCGCAAGCACGTGCGCAAACATCGTGAACAACATCAAGGGCTGCAGCGCAGTCTATTTCCCGAGTTATGCAGTTCGCGATAGCGTCGCGAACTATTTGACGACCGCGTGCACCAAAAC
>CAYHVU010000066.1:0-5530 GCA_964360075.1 uncultured Methanosarcinales archaeon | reverse complement strand
AGCGGTTGCGTGATGAGTTCGAGCGCAGGAACGATGCGACCTTGGTATGGGATGCTATTGAAAGCGTAATTGCCGTTCGGGAGATTCAGCATCTGTCGTCCCGGCTCATCACGTGGGGGTTTGTCGGAACCTCGCGAATCAGAGGATGCGGGTGAAGGTTTGATGATAGCGTCCTTCACTTTCAGCCCGTCCTCGATCAACGCTTCCGGGTCCGCGAATGGGTTGTAAGTCGTCATTTTCGTGTTCTGCCGTAACTTTTGTATTTGTCGCTGGCGATTTTGACCATCAATCGCGTGAGGTCTTTGCCATCCTGAACGTAGTAGACAGGGACGCCCCAAGATACCAAATCGTTGCTGAAAGCGTTCTGGCCTCCAATCTGGATATGTGCGGCCTGACAACCGGTGATAGCCTGCTTGTACACTTCCCTGATGTCATTCCAGTTCGCGATGTCACCATCCGAAAGAGTGAGCAGGAAAGTGCTTTTATCAGGGATGTTCGCTTTGAGCGTGTTGACGTCAAGCGTGGTTCCGCCCCATTGCGGGGTGAGCAGCAATCGACGCGCGTCTCTGCCGCGCGCGCTGAGCGTTTGCGCGCTGAAATTGATCGCGCCGCTGTCGACATATGGCGCTATGTGTTGGCTTTGCAGGAAGCGTTCAATGCCGTAATAGCCGAGCAACGCGTAATGGTACTTACTGCCGTCACCCCATGGGATGAAGTTTTTGCCGCCGACATTGTTCGAACCGTCTGGCGCTGATCGCATGCTACTGCTCGTGTCGAGGAGAGCGAGACGGAATTTCGGGAATTTCCTGATGTTCTCCTTGTATTGCTGTTGGGTCTCAATCCATCCCCTGTTGACTTGCAGGCCGACAGTTCCATCATCTTGGATGCCGAGCGCAGCCTTCCTCGTGAGCAAATCGTGTCGTTCAGGATCGAATGGTTCTTTGCCGTATGGGGCGAGAGGGAACGTGTATGCGTGAGTGAACGTTTCCACTTCGACGGGAATGTCACGGGCGAGCTTGCGATAGAGCGCATCGAGCTGCTCGAACGAATCGCGGTTGGTCGCGGGTCCGGTTCCTGCAGTGTAACGTGCGTGCGCGACTTTCTCTTCGCCTTCGCGCGACTTGAGCGCTTTGTCAAACGCGCTACCGCCCTGTGGCTCGCCTGAGCCAGGGGTTCCGGGAGCTTGCGCAGTGGCACCGAACATCGAATGCTTCTGCGGTTCATCGAGCAGTGGCGCCATCGCTTCAGCGAACTGCGTAGCCATCGAGGGCCATCGGTCTTTCTGGTGCAAACGTTGAACGAGTTGCTTGAGGTCTTGCGTGTCCCGTGTTCCGTGGATGCCGAACGCGGCAAGCGCTTGCCGGCTTGCCTTGATGGTCTTGTCGGCCTTCTGATACCAGTGTGTTAGGAATGCGCGATCAATCACTTCTCCCCAGATGGCAAGGTTGACCCTGACGAATGCTTCATAGAATGCAGTGAATGGCCCATGCGTCATTCCCTGTTCGTTCCAGAACAAGACCTGGCCTTTGTGATCGGTATGCTGCCTGCAATTCGTGTTGACGACTACGTCCTCGAATGCGTTCGCCACGTAAGCGGTGAGCCCCTCTTTGCCATGCCGTTTGAGCACGTTCGCGATGCTTTCAAACACACGGTCATGATGAATGACATCGTAGGGGCAGCCGTTGCCGCTTCCCCGAGGAAGCTCCCAATGGCCACATTCATGATACAAAACGTCACCGCAAATCTTTTCCAACGGTTGCGCGATGTCACGCATCCGAGCATAGCGTTCTGCACGGCCGTCCCGTACGGGCTGATAGTCTTTCTTGAACGTCATCTCGATGTGCCAATCGCTTGGATCGATGAAGGCACTGATTGGTTCTTTCGCGTCAGCGGTTTCCTTGATTTTGAGCCTGCCGCCTGTAAGACCAATCTTGTTCTTTTGCTGGTTCAAGCGTTGTTCAAGCTCGTGCACTCGCATCTTTTACCACCTTCATTTCGACTGGAGATTTTGCGCGCCTACGGGACGTACCCCAAGAGCCGGCCTGATGCCGACGACGACGTCGCCGTTAGCACAGAGGCTGAACCCGCCGCCGCCGAGGTTGCCGACGCCAAGAGCAACCACCCGCTCTTCGATTTTTGCAGGATGTTGCTTGAAGCGCCACGCATGGCTGTCCTTGTCCGTGATCCATTTGAAGACTTGGTTCACCATCTCAACGGTGTCGTCCGTATCGAAAAGGGCTGCGACGTACGCATCGGCTTTCGTTTCAGCTTCCTTGATGTATCCATCTGGACCAACCAAATCTTTCGACAGGGAATACTGATCGGGAAGCCCGTAATTGTGAATCATTTCATCCGGACCATTCGGACTCCATTTGACGCGCGACAGCGTGTTGACCCACGGTTTTCCCGGACCGATAATGCCATTCAACGTTTGCCGAGCAGTCTCGACAACCACTTTCCATTTATCGTCATCACGATGCAGCCAAAGCGCCTTCGCGACTGCATACACGACCGGCGCCGGGCACGCGCGAAACTCCGTGGGCTTCGCAGCTTTTGCGCGGGCAACGTGCACATCCTGAGTGGCAACCTCGAGCGGTGATTTCGACAAGTCGTATGCGAAAGTCGCAACAGCTCGAGTTTTGCAGTTGTGCCGGACTCCTGTGATACGATAACAGTTCTGGTTGACAACGTCTTCAATCGAGAAATCTGCAGGAACAGTATCTCCGCCACCCTTGCCTTCGTTATTATCTTCTGATCTTTTAGACGGAGGTGTTGGCACTACATCTTTCACTTTCAATCCGTCCTCGATCAACGCTTCCGGGTCCGCGAAAGGGTTGTAGGGGTTCATCGTGTTTTTTCTTTCGTTTGTCGTGAGGTTTGTTCAAGGATGTCTTGGACGTATTTCCATCTGCCTGTGAATTCGTCAGCGTGCTTGATTTCGCCTTTCGATGCCGCAGATATCGCGTGTTTGAGCGCGTCGTTTTTCTTGTCGAATTCTGCACGGATGCCGTCCACGACCGCTTTCATCGCGTCATACGGCTTGCTTCCGTACTGTGCATCGATGGCGGAGGGGTGGAGGACGCCGGACTGCGCGCCGATAAGGTATGCGGCGTCCAATACTGCTTCGAAAGAACGTCCTGAGTATGATGTGTCTTCTTTCTCGTTCCGAATAGTCTGCAGGGCTTGTGCTAGCGTGAGCGTGCTGATTGCCGATCGAGTGCTGAAGGGGAAGATGAGCGCGGCATCGCTTCCTTTGTCGTGGCCTTCGACGCAGCCGGGCCACGTGTTCTTGTTCTTCCGCTTGCTTTGAACAGCACCCTTCTCGTCGGTGTACACGTCCAAGCCGTGGACGAGATATAACGCGGCGATGTACTGCATCAATGTAGGTTTCGACTGCTTGAAGGCCTCGTGCAGTTGGAGAATCGTGTCGGTCTGATCGTCTGCGTTCACTTCGCTGACGCGCGGGTCTTTCTTCGAGACAAGGACATCAAGCGTGTCCATCGGCGTCTTGGGGAAGGCATCCACGTCAAGAATGAGATGCATACGGTCGAGCAATGCACGGTCGGTTTCGGAGGTGCCGACATAGCGGCCGTTGCCGACGTTTCCGCTCGCAATGCCGATGCTGTAGCCAGAACTGCCAAGCCGATGCTTGGTCCCATCAACCGTGATGAAGCCATCGAACAAATTGAAGAACTGGTTCTGCACGGCAGGGATGCAACGAGTGAGTTCATCAACGATATAACACAGATGCCTGATGTGCTCGGTGAGTTCCTTCACTTCCTCGCTCGTCTTGCCGGTTCGGAGCTTGTCCAGATTCAAACGCGTGAACATCTCCTTGATAGTCAAATCATTCCGCCCCTGCTCGAAAAAGCCTTTGTTGCCGAACAATCCAAGGATGTCGTTCTCGAGCTGGGTCTTTCCTTCACCCGTCTCACCAATGACGAAAAGGTTCAACCGGGCACGCAAACAAGCATCCACGAGGTTCTCCATCGTGACTCCTGGAAGAATCTCGGTCGAATTCTTGTAGTTTGCCAGCTTGATGAGCGTCATTCTTCCGCCTCCCTGATGATGCGTATGCGTACTTCCGCGATGGTTCCCGGCCGCAACTCGTTTTGCAGGACTTTTGGGATGACGAGGACTGCTTGATCGCCGTGCTTCGCGATACGCTTGGTTACTATGAATTCGTTTTGCATTATACATACCTCTTGAGGGTCTTGTGTCTGATGGGTGCTTATAAAGCTTCGCGTTCTTAGTAACTTCTGAGTGATTACATTAATAACCAAGAGTGGCGTTCATAATCGCCGTTTTGAGCAGCAATCGCCGATTATAATCGACACATTTGACGAGTATTGACTATCAGGATCGACGCCCCGATTAACCCCGTACGCAATCTTTTTATATTAGTTAGCTTTACCCTAACTAAATGAAGAAGGAAGACGCATTGCTGAAAGCCATTTTCAACGAGTCAAGCAAGCACTGGCATTTTGAGGACTTGCTGAAAGCTGCACAGATAAGCCGTCCGCAAGCAGCCAGATGGCTCAAAAAATTCCTTGCGGAAGGTTGGATACAACGCATCAAGCCAGAAGGCAAATCACCATACTATATTGGCAATCACGAAGATCCCCGTTTTCAGGCCCGCAAACGTCTGTTCGCATTGGAACAGTTCGAGAAGGTCGGATTCCTCAGCCACCTGGCAGGATTGCCGAAAGCGAAAACAGTCATCATCTTCGGAAGCATGACACGTTGGGACTGGTACAAAGAGAGCGATATCGACGTGTTCATATATGGTGAAGATGAAGGGCTCGAACAAGGTGAATATTGGACGAAACTCGGCAGGGAAATCGAAACTTTTATCTGCAAGAACAAACAAGAACTGCATAAATTTCCAGCAGGATTGTTACGCAACATCATGGAAGGGTATCGTGTGAAGGGAAAGTTTGACTTCATCGAGGTCGCATATGCGTAGAGAAGAACGAACACAGGCCGGTGTTTTCCAACACTGCTCGGCCGAAGGATTATTTAACGTGCTGTCGCAAATCGACATCGAACTGATAAAAACCCTTTACGATGTCGCGCTCATCGATCGGGAAACACTCAAGGAATGGAGCTCAAAAGCACCCAAGACAAGCGGGCAATGGAACGCCATCGTCAAACTCGGCTATGACGTCCTCCACACACTCGCCGAAGCATTCGTCTACTTCGACAGGATCAAAGCAGAACGCCACGAATGCCTTTTCACATACCTCTGCGAAAAACACCAAGAACTCGATTTCGACTGGAATTTCCTCGACAGGATACGAACCATACGTAACCGCAGCATCTACTACGGCAGACCCGCGACCTACGAAGACTGGAAATCAGTCGAACTCCAACTCAACCTCTACATCAACACCCTCAAGAAAGCAGTCGAACAAAAACTCGAAAACAAAAAGTAAATATACAACCACACTATTCCTCATTACAGATTCTTGCACCAAAGAATCAATCAACTGGTGCTTACGAGGAGGGTGCTGCTTCCCGCGTGAGGCTT
>CAYHVU010000065.1:0-5690 GCA_964360075.1 uncultured Methanosarcinales archaeon | reverse complement strand
GAACAAAATTCCGGAAAACAAAAAGGCAGGGAATAGCCCCTATTCGGCCCCGTGTGTGTGATGTATAGTATGCACGAGGGGCGCTAGTCTAGACAGAACGCGCGCGTTCTGGCGTGGACTACGGCCCCTTCAGTGCCTGAAATTTCAAGACGCGCCTTATAAAGGTTTCCGGCAGCGAAGTCTTTATGAAGCAGAACAGTGCAGATGAAGTCATGGATATCATCAAAACCATCCGAACAGTTCCCAATTTTCCAAAAGAGGGCATTATGTTTCGTGACGTAACAACGTTGTGGAAGGACAAGGATGCGTTTGCGCACTCGATACGGCAGTTTGTTGAACTATACTCCGGCAAGGGAATCCAGAAGGTGGCAGGCATCGAAGCTAGGGGGCTGGTCATTGCGGGCGCTGTTGCAGCGCAAATCAATGCGGGCTTTGTGCCGTTGCGGAAAGCAGGAAAATTGCCTGCGAAAACAATCCAGGAAACTTACGGCCTCGAGTACAAGGACTCGGAAACGTTGCAGGTGCACGAAGACGCGATTTCGCCAGGGGAGAGCGTGCTTATCATGGATGACTTGATTGCGACAGGAGGAACAGCGATGGCCGCAGCAAAATTAGTGGAACGCCTTGGCGGCAACGTGCACGGCTTCGCGTTCGTCATTGATTTGCCTGACCTGGGTGGAAAAAAGAAGCTAGAAGATGCAGGATTCGCGTGTTTCTCACAGATGGCTTTTGACGGACACTGAGCATCAAAGCTTCTTATATCGCAATAGCAAAGAATTAGTCACGACACTCACCGAGCTCAATGCCATCGCTCCTCCTGCGATGAGTGGAGAGAGCAGCCAGCCCGTGAAAGGATATAGGATTCCTGCGGCGATAGGAATACCGAGAATGTTGTAAAACAGCGCCCAGAACATGTTCTGCTTGACTTTGCTCATTGTCGCCTTGCTTAAGGCGATTGCGCGAGGGATATCGCGCAGGTCGTTCTTCATAAGCACAATATCTCCCGTTTCCATCGCGACGTCCGTGCCAGAGCCCATCGCGATGCCGACATCGGCTTGTGCCAGTGCCGGAGCGTCATTGATGCCGTCGCCGATCATCGCAACCGATCCTTGAAGCTGCAGTTCCTTGACTTTTGCGGATTTATCCTGCGGCAGGACATTGGCAAAGACGCTTTCGATGCCGACCTGTTCGGCGATGGCCTTTGCCGTGTGCTCGTTGTCTCCGGTGATCATGTGCACAGTCATTCCTAATGCCTTGAGCTGTGCGATAGCTTCTTTTGACGTTTCTTTCACCGTGTCCGCGACCGCAATCATACCAAGCACGTGTTTGTCTTGCGACAACACGACGACGGTCTTACCTTGCTCCTCCAATGAACGCATACGGGCATCATCAAGCTTCATTGACAGTTGTGAACGGTTTCCAATGCGATAATGCTTTTTTCCGATGGCGGCTTCAACGCCTTTGCCTGGCGTGGCTTTGAATCCAGTCACTTTTGCGAGCTGTATGCCTTTTGCCTTTTTGATGATTGCCTGCGCAATCGGATGCTCAGATGCGTGTTCGATGCTCGCGAACAGGCGCAAGAGCGCTTTTTCTGGCACGTCAGCCATAGAAACAACATCAGTAACTTCAGGCGTGCCTTTCGTGATGGTGCCGGTCTTGTCAAACAGAATGTGCTTGACTTTATGCGTGGTTTCTAGAATGTCGCCGCCTTTGATGAGAATGCCGTGTTGCGCGCCCTTGCCCGTTCCAACCATGATGGCCGTTGGTGTTGCTAATCCTAATGCGCACGGGCACGCGATGACGAGCACGAGCACGGCCGCAATCAACGCAAAGGGCAAGTCGCCACTGACGAACATCCAGGTGATGAACGTGATGACGGCGATGACGATGACGGTGGGCACGAAGACGGACGAAATCGTGTCGGCAAAGCGTTCGATTGGCGCTTTCCGTCCTTGCGCGTCCTGAATGAGCCTGATGATGTGGGCGAGCGTCGTGTCGGCTCCGACCTTGGTTGCCTTGATGGTGAGCGTGCCGTTTTTGTTGATTGTGCCGCCGATGACGGAAGCGCCTTTTTCTTTATCAACAGGAAGGCTTTCGCCCGTGACCATGCTTTCGTCCACCGAGGACGCGCCTGAGACAACGATTCCGTCAACCGGGATTTTTTCGCCAGGACGCACGAGCAAGATGTCGTATTTTCGCACGTCATCGACTGCAATTTTCAGCTCCTTGTTGCCGCGAACGACTGTCGCTTGTTTTGGCGCAAGCTGCATGAGTGATTTGATGGCAGCATTAGTCTTGTTTGTGGCGCGCGCTTCAAGCACTTTGCCTAGCAGTACGAATGTGATAAGCACGGCAGAAATTTCGAAATACTGCGCGCCACCGGCAAACAACGCGTACACGCTGTAGAAATATGCCGCGAGCGTGCCGATGACGATGAGTGAGTCCATGTTCGCAGACTTGTTTTTGAGCGCGATCCATGTGCCTTTGTAAAAATCAAGCGCGGCATAGAATTGCACTGGAGTTGCAAGGATGAGCAAAAGCCACGGCGCGTACGGCAGCTCGTTGCCAGTGAAGAGAAGACCGTCTTTCATGAACAACATGGCGATGACCAATGCGGGAATGGTGAAAATAAAACTTATAACGAGCCGTCGCACTAACTTGGTAGATTCCATATGGTGCATGTGCTCTCCGGACGACATTCCTTCATGACCGGCGGGCATGCCGTTTGTGCCTTGCTTCAAGTCTGCGTGCTCCGACATCGCAGTGTATCCCGTGGCACTGACTGCCTTAATCAAGTGCTCTTCTTTGATTGAATCGTCGTGCTCGATTGTCGCTTTGCTCGTCGCGAAATTGACGTTGGCGTCCGTGACACCTTTCGTCTTCTTGAGCGCTTTCGTGATGGTGTTGGCGCAGCTCGCGCAATGCATGCCGCCGATGAGAAGCGCTGTCTTCACCACGAAAATGTCCTCGTTTCTACGGCAGGGATGTCGGTGATGGTAATTGTGAATGAGGATGGCATCTTGTCAAGCGCGAACGTGAGCGTGCCTGACGTGTGATGGCCTGACAGGGAAGGCGCAGAAACGGGTTTGAGCGTTTTGCCTTCATACGTGAGCGTTGTTATCTGCGAAAGGTCGAACGGCTCTAACGCCACTGAGTGCGTGTTAACTGCGATGTTCACCTGCAACACGCCGTCTTTTATGCTCATTGGAGTGAGTTCGACAGAAACATCACCTTCGTCAGTCGTGCCTGAACTGAGCGCGGCAAATCCACCGGAAGGCACACTGGGTGATGGCACGAGATTCGCGTCAGGCACAAACCACGCGATGAGCGCGTAAGCGAGCGTTCCCAACACAAGGATGAGGATGCCGTACAGGATATAGTCTTCAGTTTCCATGGCAGCACCTTTTCTGGAGTCTCTCACGTACGAACAGGATAATGGCCGTGAGCGCAATCAACCCGCCGACAATCCAGAATACGGCCGCGAAGCGTTGCACCGCCTGAAATGGCGTGCCCGCGATGATGAGCCCGGCGTTGAAGATGATGAGGTTGCGCGAGATGCACTTCCGCGTCGCGTAGAGCCAGACTGTAACGATGAGGAGTGCGAGCGCGATGGACCATAGCGGAACCGCTATCTTCGTGAGGAACGCCAACGGCATTCCCACAATCGTAATTCCTAGAACGCTCAGCAGCGCGATGATGCCGAGGCAGACGCTGTGGCAGACCTGCCACGAGCCCAAGATGCTCGCGACGCCTGAGACGCTGCCTGCGGCTCCTGCGAGCTTTTCTTTGAGGTGGTTGTGCATAGTGGTAATGGAGTTTTGTTTTGCCATTTATATCCTTCGGTTCATTCCTCAAAACAGCACGCAAGCGCGGTCTGGAGCGCCGCCCTGATGCGTGACTTCTTCATCTTCCTCTTGAGGTCGTCGATAATCATTTGAACCACGTAGGGTGCATCAGCAGGAGCATCACCATAAATGAGGCGATGGTCGCAACCCACCAAAATGCTGTTTTCAGTGACATTTTTCCTCCGGACGCAAGTAGTGCATCGCGATGTGCATTACCGGGCAGAGCAGAAGCGCGAGCCAGATTACGAGCTGGTTGCGGATACCGAACGCGTACACGATGATGAGCACCGCTATCGGCAGCACGACGCACGCTACTGCGAGCCATTTCATCGGTGATGGCTCCTATACCCGCCGGCGGAATGATGTGCGCTCCGCATACCAGAACCCCCTGCTGAAGCGCCATTGCTTCCGTACATGCCGGAATTGCCGCCATAGGATGATTGATGGCCTGCGCCGCCCATCACGCCATCATTTTCCCAATACGCGAGTGCCGTCGTGACGCTGACAAGCGCGACGAGCAGCATGACGCCGAACACGAACAGTTTTTCTTTCATTTTTTTACCTCGGGTTTATGCGCCTTCTCGTTTTGCAATACCCAGAACAGGCTGTACAGGTCGAACGCGTGCTTTTCGAAGTCGTGCGCTGCCGAGACGTCCGATTCCAGATATTTTGTGGCAGTCTCCATCAGTCGCATCGTCGCTGCGAGCAGGTGCTTGCTGATGCACCACAGTTCTCCTTCGGTATTGACAACGAGTTTCTTCAACAATTGCACGCGCAGTTTGCGCACCGAGTGCAACATATGCAAATACTCTTCCTTGTTCGTCTTTGCCGCGGTCATGGCAAAATGTTCTTCCAGACTGATAAGATTCATCACCGCAAAACTCATGTCCTCGCGGTGCGTTAAATCGGCTTTGTTCTTCACAACACACCTCCCGCGAACAACGCTGTCGCGACGAGCAATGACGCGAGTAGCACAATCATGCCTTGCAAAGGAAGATTGTTTTTCCCGTTGTTGCGGCTGCGCAGCCAGGCGTGCGCGCCTTCTCCTGCCGCAGCAAAGCTCGTGCCGACGAGCATGCCTGACAGCAAACGAGGCGCGCCCCAAAGCAATGCTCCGGTTAGCAATCCGCCTTTCTGAAATCCGAAGATTGTCAGAATCAGGCTTGCAATAACTATGGCAATGCCTTGGCCAGGGAAGAGCACCCAGTTGCGGCGCTTGAAAAAGTTGTTCAGCCATAGCGCGCTCGAAACGACGAAACCGCCGATGAGCACGCCCATGATTGCGTCGTCAACGCCGTAGACCCGCGCCACGCCGACTGCCGCGCCCGTGGCGGCCGTGCATAGAGGGCAATGCGCGAGCGCTGACGGAAGCGAGGCGAGCGTCGCGAGGCCGCCGAGAAGCAACCGCTTGAAGCCCATCTAGCAGCCTCCGGTGCCTGACGCGCCGCCAGGATAGAACACTTCTTTCCATTTGTTGAGTTCTACTTGTATCTGGTCGCGTGAATATTCTTTTGTCGTGAGCATCTTCGCGAGCCCTGACATTGCGACGTGGTGGCCGCACTGGCAGTTATCCTTTGCCTGCAATGTTGCGACGCCGCAACACGGGAGCAGGATGTTCAATCCAACGATGTTTTTGGTCTGTTCTGCCGTGAGCTTGACGCTGCTGTCTGCCGCAAGCAGTTGTTTGTAGCCCGCGTCATCATAGGTGATGCCGTATGCTGAAGTTTCGCCAGCGAATGACGCTGACGCTGTTCCTGAGGCAACTCCACCGCAACCATCTTCGGACGCGGCAGCGTTTCCGCCATGATGCGCTTCCATCATCTCTTCTTGAGAGCTGAATCCTTC
>CAYHVU010000064.1:0-5831 GCA_964360075.1 uncultured Methanosarcinales archaeon | reverse complement strand
GGACTGCTCCGAGGCGACGTTGACGGTTCTGCTTTGTTGAGGAACGGCGCCAGAGAAGGCGGCGTTGAGCTCACCTTTCTTTTAGATAAACCCTACACCATCCATCGCACGTTGAAGCGCGGAAAAGACAGAATCGCGCAGGACGTGGGCTGGCTGCTCGCGGATGGCTTACGCAAGAACGGCACTAGTCAAGAATTGCGCGCCTGGATTATCGAACTATTAGGCTATCCTAAAGAGTTCTTGACAAAAAGCAAGTCTTTGCTCTTCAGGTACACGGTGTTCACGCCGCAGGAAGAGATGAAGCGCATCCTGTTTGAGGACGCCGAAGGACGTTTGGAAACTCTCAGAAACGTGTTCGGAGTTGACAAATACAAACGCGTGCAAACCAACGCGCAACTGCTCGGCAGGCAACTGAAGGAAGACAAAAGACATCTCGAAGGACTGACTGCAGACTTGGAAACAAAGAGGACTATGCTGACGCTCAAACAGGAGGAGCTTGTTGCCGTGCGCAAGAGACTGCAACAGACCGCAGATGCGTGCACGGACTCAAGGAGAACAGCGCTGGAATGCAAAAATCAGCTCACTGCCGCGGAAGGGCAAGCGAAGGACGCAATCCGCGTACGCACCGAGCTCGCGGCAGCCCAGCAAGCAATGAACGTGCAAATGCAGAATCTCAATCGACTTTCGCAAGAAGAGTCAAGACTGCGTGAACAGTTGCGGTTGCTTGAACAAGACTATCCTGCGATTATAGTTTCGCTAGACTTCATCCGTCAGCAAGTGAACGAAAAGAATGTTGCATTGACTCAAGCAGAGACTGCATTGCGCACAAGTCATCAAACAATGGCGCAGATAACTGCGACCCAACACGTGTCTGAGGAGCTGAAAAACAAAGTGACTGCGCTCGACCACTGTCCCACGTGCCAGCAGGCGGTCTCGCTTGCACACAAGAACAGAATCACGAGTGCCGAAGACCAGAAAATCAGAGAACTACAGGCTCATCTTGCGCAACACCATGCGGCAAAAGACAAATGGGACACTCACCTGCTGAAAGTAAAGCAAGAACTCGAAGCGTTGCGCAAGCAAGAACAGCAATTACTGCTCAACCAGGCGCACCAACACGCACGCCAGGACAAGCAGGAAGCGTTGGCGCGATTGACTGAAACGCTTGAACAGGCGCGCTCAACACAAAGTGCGGCACAGCAACACATTGCTGAATTATCATCAATGCATGAACAGTCAAAGGATGCTGAAACGCGCCTTTTGTTCGCGAAACAGCAGTTCGAACGTGCCCAGGCAGAATTGCAGACGCACGAGCTTTCGTATGCGCGCTCAGGAAAAGAATTGGAAAGCGTGGAGCAGATTGCAGGCATGCTCAGTAATGAAATTGACCAAAAACAGCAGTCGAAGGAAAAGCTCGACCACGTGAAGCGCGTGCTTTCATGGCTCACAGACCATTTCAGTCCGTTGATGGACACGATGGAACAGCACGTGCTCGCGAGAGTCTATCACGAATTCAACGAGCTGTTCCAGCGCTGGTTCGCGATGCTTATCGAGGACGAGATGCTCTCTGCGAGGCTCGATTCGTCGTTCGCGCCCGTGATTTTGCAGAACGGATACGAAACTGATGTCGCGAACCTGTCAGGCGGAGAAAAGACTGCCTGCGCGTTGGCCTACCGTTTGGCGTTGAACAAGGTCATCAACGACGTCATCAGCACCATCCGCACCAAAGATATCTTGATTCTGGACGAGCCAACTGACGGCTTCAGTTCTGAACAGCTGGACAAGGTGCGCGACGTGCTCGACCAACTGGGTTTGAAGCAAGTAATCATAGTTTCGCATGAGACAAAAATCGAGTCCATGGTGGATGCCGTCATTCGAGTGCAAAAAGAAGGACACGTGAGCAGCATCGCATAGTTCGTCCAAAGCTAAACGATGCGCATAAGTTCTTTTGTTGTCCACAGTTTTACTTTTGCGTTTTTGAAGTGTTTGACGTTTTCTGTCCAAATACCGTCGTTTGGCCTGCTGAGTGCGAGCGCCAGAAAAGGAACGTCACCCAGGTCTGATTTGCCGATGCGTTTTTCTGCTTCGTTCAGATGCGGCTCATAATTATGCTTCTCGATAATTTCCACTCTTTCCGTCAAGAAGGAATTCTCTTGTGACTCCATTCCGCAATAGACCGGCGAAAATTACGTTCGTGTCAACGATGAGAATCATCGAAGATGGTGCTCTCGCGCAATGCCTTGTTTGACGAGCTTATCGAGTTCTGCGATGTCCTTTGCCGTCAGCTTGCTTTTGGAGGCAATAGCATCAGCAATGTGCAGCTTGCGCAAATGCTCAAGCATTGCGTTGCGCATCACGGCGCTCCAGTTCACTTCCTTGTGGCTCTGGACTTCTGCCTTCAAATCTTCAGGCACCGTTAACGTAATGTTTACCATTGTAAAGCCTCCGATATGTGTAAATATGTGTAAACACATATATAAATGTTTTGGTATGCTGCAAAACGAAGATTTCCGCAACACAGTAACAACCTTGACAATGATTCTGCCTCACGAAAGGCTCGGCAACGGCAGGACGAGAGCGCGGCTCGTCAAGCCGACGTAACGTTTATAAATAACCCTGCGCTCGTTCCAGACAATGTCAAAGAGGGTTGTGCTCGGTCTTCTCATCTTCGTTCTGTGCGCGATGTCTGTTTCAGCAATCGAATTTGAAGCGACATTGAACTCATCGCAGGCAAGCACGCGCATCAGTGAATCCGCAACTTACACGCTCACAATCAGCCACGATTCCGGCACGAGCGAACGCTTCGACATCTACTCCCCGGACATCGAATGGGACATCACGACTTCGCCTTTGCGTCCGGTGAACGTTGAACGAGGGGTTGCGCAAGACATAATTCTCTCAGTAAGACCGTTGTACGCGACTCCTGGCTATTACGCGATTGCGCTGCACATCAGGCACGCCGCATCAGGAGAAAGCATCAAAAAAACGCTTATCATCGGAGTGCAACCGAAAGATTACGTGCCAGGTCAGTATGTTCCTGCAGTAAGATTGTATCCTGACATCAACCGACAAGTGGATCCTCGCGATGAAGCCGTCGTCACCATCAACGTCACGAACGGCAATGCGCGCGACTTGACAAACGTCTCCATCAAGGTGCGCAGCGCATTACTAAACACCGAATCTGTCATCGACCTGTTCGGATTGGAGAAGAAACAGCTCATGTTTCCGTTGAAATTGCCGCAGCTCACTCAGCCGCAAAAAGACCTGTTGGAAGTCACGGCGCTCGTCCGCGACGGGCTTGACATCAACCCATTCACGACGGAGCCAATCGAGTTCGAGGTCATCGAGTACGGCGAAATCAGCCAGAATGTTGCTGAAGTGAGCGGTTTCCTAAAGTCAAGCAAGACGTATACGCTCACCAACACCGGCAACGCAAAGAAATCAACAGAGTTCGCGCTCAAGACGACGTTCCTGAAAAGCTGGTTCACGACTGGCGAGCCCGCGCCGAGAAACATCAAGAAGGATGACGGCGCGTACGACGCTTGGGACGTGACTCTTGGCGTGGGCGAGAGCACGAGCATCACGCTCGTTACGAACTACAGGCCGTTGGCGCTCGTGCTCATCGTGCTGTTCCTGTCAGTTGGCGCGTATTACGTATTCCGCAGTCCTTTGGTCGTGCGCAAGTCTGCCGTCGTCATCGCAGCCAAGGAAGGCGGCATGTCAGAATTGAAGGTCTTGATTGAAGTTTCAAATAGAAGCGCACGCCCGGTCAAGAACGTTGACGTGTTCGACAAGGTTCCACACATCGCGACAATTGAAAAAGAATTCGAAATAGGAACGATGCATCCGACAAAAGTCACGCCCCTGCCGAGCAAGGGCACGCTC
Source organism: uncultured Methanosarcinales archaeon (assembly GCA_964360075.1). GTDB lineage: Archaea > Nanobdellota > Nanobdellia > Woesearchaeales > ARS49 > DSQK01. The sequence continues at coordinate 1,946 of CAYHVU010000064.1, read as the reverse complement.
ATCAAGTGGACGTTCGAAGAGCTGGATGCCGGCGAAGAAAGAGTCATGAGTTACAGGATACAGTGCAAATTAAGCGTTTTGGGACAGATGCGGTTGCCTATCGCGGTGACAAAATTCGTTACGCCACACGGAAACCACAGACGAACGAAATCAAACATTTCTCAGATAGGATTTGGGCAGTAGCGGCATCAGCCTAATAATATATCTTCCGCAGCTCGAGGATTGGCCTGTTCACGTCGCCCCAATAGATTGCGCGATACGCTTTCTTATCAACGAGATACCGCACCGCGAGACAGAACATCCCTGCTACCGTGATGGCGCTCGTCACCAGGCCTTTCTGGTCTTTCGCGATTGTCTTGTAGCTTTTTCCCGGGGCTTGCGTTTTTCCTTTCCACGTCCATGCTTCGCCCATGTGCTCGAAATTCGAGATGACGAACGTGCGGTTGGCGTAGACGGTGTTCTCAAGGCGAAACACGTCATCGCGCTCTATGAACTCATCAATGCTCATGCAAAAAACTGGCTGGAACGGGGTTTAAGAATATTATGGCTCAGAAGAGCCGCGATTGCCCGCGCAAGGGCTGTTTGCGCGCCTCTTCCTTCGTGACGATGTCGACGAGCGTTAGGTCCTCGACAACGTACAGCGCGTCGCCCCAGATGGTCGTCTCGGGGTCGCGCCGGTAATGGATCAACGCCCCCTTGTCGCACCCTGCAAACCCTTGCCATTTGACGCAGAACCAGAGATATTCGCGCAGGCACTCGTAAGCTGGAATCACCTGCGCGACGCTCAGCTTGCCGAGCGCGTCCTTGGGCACGAAGAATTCAGGGTGTTTTTTAAGCGGATTGTGGTCTTGCGCCGCGCGCACGCGGCAGACGAGCCCTTCCTTCCGGTAGAACTGGATTAGCAGGCGCTGCAGCTCGTAATGATCAATCACGGAAACTGACATCAGACAGAGGTTTAAGAATAAGATGACCCAAAATGAGATATCCCCGTTTCATTTGAGTTCTTCCGGTTTTGGGCTACAAGTGAGCCACAGGGTCAGGTGAATACAATAACGTCAGAAAACGCTCAGATGGCGCTGCTGGTGCTGGTTCGAATCCGGCTTTTCAGCGCATTTTTCAAAGTTACTGCTGCAAAATGACAATCTATATTAACCAGCGACGATATTCTGAAATCATGAATGAATCCGGCGTATTCGCAGCCATGATGTTGGGCATCTTCATAATCATCCTGCTTTTGGTCATGTCGCTGCCGGTAACCGGCACCTTTCTCGGCATAAGCGTATCCTTGCCGTTAATTGGTTGGATAGGGCTTGCTGCCTTTGCGGTGCTTGGGTTAGTCGTGTTGCTCAAAGGAAAGTAGTCCCACGCAATTCTTCGGCACATATAGATTGAAATAAACTGCGAATGCCTTTTCTTCAATCAGTGAACACTGGACAGATCGCCGGAGAATTTATAAAGGAAATTATGTTGAAATAGCAAAAAAGGTGTGCTTTTGAACAGCGAAATCCAAACCAGCTTACTTCAGGAGAATTCTTTTACTATTGAGTCACCTACAGAAATAGACATTATCGCTGTTTTGAAGCCTATTCCGATTGCGTCCGAGACAATATCTATTCAGGACAAGAGGATTCAACGCATCACTGGAGAGTTCTGGACAGCAAAGCAAAGGCAGGCAGCATCAATTCATGAAGTGTCCTATCGCGCCTGTTTTAAACCACAACTTCCAAAATTCTTTATTGAACGTTTTTCAAAACCAGGTGATGTCGTCTATGATCCGTTCGGCGGTCGAGGAACAACGGCGATTGAGGCAGGCATCTTGGGACGCGTAGTAATATCAAACGATATCAACCCCCTGAGTGCAATTCTTGCACTGCCGCGGCTTGAAATCCCCCCTTACGAGAAAGTTGCCGAACGGCTCGCTGCCATTCCAATCACGGCACAGCAAC
>CAYHVU010000063.1:0-5968 GCA_964360075.1 uncultured Methanosarcinales archaeon | reverse complement strand
CTCATCGTCGTCCTCGACATCTTCTTCCTCTATAGTTTCGGCAAAGTCTACTTCACTGAATTCCAAGTGCTTTCTTTGGACTTGCAAAAATTAAATGTGCTTTTGCAGTCAGGATTGGGAGAAATGGTATCTGCGAATGACGCGTCGAACGTCGCGCTGGACGTGGCTGCGTTTGACGCGATTGTGCGCTCGATTTATTTTAACATCGCCAGAGTGCTGGGCTTCCTTTTTCTCTTCTGGACCGCGTTCCAGGGCAGCGTTTGGTATTTCTGTCACAGAATCGTTGGCAAAGCAAGAGCATTGCCTGATTTTTTCTGGCGGTTCGCGCTGGTTTCAATTGTCGCATTTCTCATCTTCTTGTTGATTCTCTCCGGCGCAATGTTGCTCGCATTCAAGTCCGCGTCTGATCCCTTGCCGTTAATCGGAAGAACAGGCATTAGTTTGCTCGCGGCCATCGCAATGCTCATCCTCTACTATTTCGTGATGGTGGCGTATAGCGTCTTGTGCCACGGCGCCTTCTGGAAGCGATTCACGCACGCTTCAATCTATCACATGGCAAAGAATGGCATCTCCTATGTAGGCATGCTGCTCTCTTTAGGCGTCTGCTATATTATAGCGTCCTGGCTTGCGAAAAGCGACTACATTCTTGTGGCGATGTCGTTCGTGCTGTTCGTGCTTTTGCCAGTCGTCGCGTTCTGGAGAGTTTACTTTGTGTCGTCGATTAATGTGGAATAGCTCCGAGGAGTGCGTTTCCCTGCTCTTGCGTTCTACCCCTTGCTTTGCCGTGCGTGGCGAGCCTGGAGTTGCGCGCTTGACTGTTGTTATGATGCGCCAAAACCGACAGGGGAATCAAGATTGGGAAACTTCGTGGGGCAAGGTGAGACTTAATAGTCATATTTATAAAGTGAGACAATTAAGTCATAGTTATGAATGACTTAGAGCGCACCATCGAGGAAAAAGTCAAGCCACTGGTGGACAGAGCCATGCGCCAATATTTGGGCGTCAGTGTCAGCGAAATAGAGAGAGACATCACCGCGAAACTCAAGCACCTGGATGACGACCCCGACATCAGCATTTTGTTCAAGAAAGCAAAACGTTTGTTCAAGAAATCCTATCTGCTCAGGCTTTTGCAACAACATTCCGGAAATGTCGCAGAGACGGCAAAGCTCGCAGACATCGACCGAAGAAGTTTGCATCGTCTTATCACAGGTTTAGGAATCACCGTCGACAGTTTTCGGGAGATGAAAACCTATGCAAGGCAGCAACAAATCACGCACGTCATTGAGCATGTCGTTGACACTTACAAAACGATTCTTCATCCGGAGAAAATCAAGCAGCTCTATCGCGTCGCTCCCGTCTTGAGCAAAGAAATTCTCGATCAACTTCCAGAACTGCCGAAGACATTAGAACAGGCAGAGCGCGACTTCGAGCGAGCCTATCTCGCGAAAGCACGCGGACAACACGCAACCATCGCGGCAACGGCAAAAGCCATCGGTTTACGGTATGAGGTGTTGCATCGCAAGCTGAAGCTCCTCTTTATGTAATTGTTCCTCTTCTAGAGTGGCAACGAAAGCTTAAATACTATCTGAGAATCTGAAATAAGGATTTAAGTTCCATATCATGGATACCAGAAAAAGAGGAGGGATTTGATTGGCAAATCAACGTATCGTTCAGTGGTTTTTGTTCGCGGTTTTTGCACTAGTAATCGCTGCCATTGCCGTCAGTGCGCTCTCTTCGGTCTTTCCAAGCAACCCCCTGAACAACCAGTATTTGAGCGGCGTCGTCGCCTTTAACGTAACGACGCAGAACGACACGGAGAATGTAACGTGGAGATTCTATTACCTTGATGCGAATTTGGGCACGGCCATACGATTCAACCACACCATCAACGGCACCGCCGCTTGCGTGAACGTCACGAACGCGACCTGTTCCTTCTCACTGAACACCGCCACCATCACGGACGGCGTCTACAACATCACCATCAACGCGACGAACTCATCCAACGCGACGGCAGTCACAAACATCACGACCAACATCACGATTGATAATACGGTGCCGCGCATCAGTCTTGGAACCAATGCCGTGAATGGAACAAACTTTACCGTCGCAACAGTCGGCTTCAACTGGACCGTCATCGACGGCTTTGACACGCAGCCGAACTGTTCGATCAATATCAACGGCACCTTCTTCAACGTCTCCACGAACACGCTGAACAATTCGCAGACCAACATCACCGTCATCAACATTGCGGGCAACGGCACCCACGGATGGAACATCACGTGCTCGGACTCTGGCGGCAACGTGAACACCTCCGCGACGCGCTCATTCCGCATCGACCAGCAGGGTCCTCTTGTTACGGCAAACACTACGCGCTATCCTGCGGGCAAGAACGCCAGCAATGCATCAGATTCAATCGAACTCAACGTGACAGTCTATGATGCAGGTACTGTATCGGGTGGTCCTGGTCGCGTTACGGCCAATGGAACTGGAGTCTGTAGCACGGGCAACGTCAGCTTGATTGGCACTGGCATGGTCGACGATGACCTTCCGGGCATTTCGCGAGTCTTCACTGGCACATGCATCCTGAACAGCACCAGCACCGTTGGAAACAACACCATCAACGTGATTGCAGAGGACGACCTTGGCAACCGCAACACCACGACGAACTTCATCGTTCGTGTTGATAGGGAATCTCCTGGCAACGTCACCTTGAGAATGACGCCTGGATTCAACTTTACGCAAAGAATAGTGACATTGAACTGGTCTGCGCGTGACGACCTCGACAGCAACCTGTCCTGCGACGTCATGGTGAACGGCACCATCACGAATTCCAGCGTAGGCACTCCGAACAGCTCGAACACGTTCGTCAACTATACGACGACGAGCGATGGAACTTACTTCTGGAATGTCACGTGCTATGATGATGCGCGCCAGCAGAACATCAGCAACACCACAGGCTCGTTCACGGTAGCGACGCTCGGTCCGATTGTCTCATTCCGGGAGCCTTCGGCAGTGAACAAGTCCTTTACGGGCACGTTCAACTTGGTCGTTTTGGCGGAGGACGCGCTGGCAGTTTCAAGGGTGATATTGCAGATTTTGAACGGCTCTAATTTCACGACCATACAATACTATGGTATGAATACAACGAATATGAGCAATTCAGGGGGAGGGCTGTGGAACATCTCCCTCAACGCGACAAACCTCACGACGGGCTACTATACCGCCCTCGTGAACGCGACGGACAACAACAGCGTCACGAACACGACTAATAGAACGTTTGTCATTGACTTGGTCGTGCCAGTGATTACGGCATTCAGCCTTTCAGACACAACTGTGACAGAAGGAGACAGCATAACGAGCTCTTGTACAGCAACTGACAACTTCCAAGAGGTTGGAACATCAGTCACTGGCATTAGCACAGTGAGTGCAGGCACAAAGACTGCGACTTGCATGGCAACTGATCGCGCGGGAAATACTGCAACGTCCACTGTTGACTACACTGTCAGTGCAGCAGCCGCAAGCTCAAGCAGCAGCAGCAGTTCAGACTCAGGCAGTGGCGGCGGCTCAGGAGGTAGCGGCGCGGGCAGCAGCACTGCACCAGTTACAGGCTCAAGCACTGGTGTCTCGGAAGTCAGCGCAGGCGAAGAAGTCACGCTAGACATTCCCAAGTACGACGGTCTCGCGTTCGGAGCCATCACGTTCACGCCAAGTGAAGACTTGAGCGACGTCGAAATCAGCGCGCACCGCTACGATGTGGCGCCTGTAGGAACTGACGCGATTGAAGGGCTAGCGTACCAGTACGTCAAGATTGATGAGACGAACGTCAAAGGAATCACGTCAGCAGTTATCACCTTCAAGGTTTCGAAGGAATGGCTTGATACCAACAAGGTTGCCAAGGAGCACATCTCGCTCTACCGCTGGACTGGAAGCGCGTGGGTTGAGTTCAAGGCTTCTGTGACGAGTGAGGACACGACGCACGTGTTCTACAAGGCAACCGTGTCTGGCTTGAGCGTGTTCGCAATCGGAAGGTCGAGCACGGCGCCTGCTGCGCCTGCGGAAACGCCTGCTCCGACACCAACACCAACGCCAACACCCGCTTCTGTAGTTGCAAAGCAGAGCAACACTGGCTGGATTATCGCTATCGTGGTGCTCGCCTTGATTGTTGGCGTCGGCTACTACTGGTACCGAAAGAACCGATAAACTTTCTTTTTTACTTTTTTACTTCAATGCTTAGCGTGAGCTCCCCAGGCTTTACCGTTCGTGGCGAGCTTTGTGGTGTCCTGTTTACAATCGACACCTAAAACCGACCTGGGAGCAAAGATTAGAGCGGCAATGGTGTGGGTAAGCGTATAATCGCCTACAACAATCTTTAAATACGCCTGTGAGTGCGAAACCGTAATAGGGAAGACCGCGAATTCTCTGAAGAGGGGTTGTTATGAACAAAATCATTGCACTGGTCGCGGTAACATTAGTTATTCTTTCTGGCTGTCAATTCTTGAAGCCCGCTTTAGCTCCGAGCACTGACTGCGTGGCCGGCATTGTTGACAAGACTGATGTCGCGCCAGTTACTGGCGCAATCGTGAAGGAAACCACTCAGGAAAGCTCTAGAGACGGCGTTCCGGTCAAGACAGTGAATGAAGGTCAATTGGTCTCGTTTCCGAATCTCAAAGCCACGGACGCCGATGGCGACAAGGTCACGTACACGTTCACCTCTCCCCTGAATGCGAAAGGCGAATGGCAGACAAAAGCAGGCGACGCAGGAGAATACAAGGTCGTCATCACTGCTTCCGACGGCAAGAGCTCGACAAAGCAGGAAATCATCATCAAGGTCATGGCAGGCAACAAGCTGCCGACGATTGAGTTAGCAGATGCGAAAGCCAAGGAAGGCGAACAGGTTACTCTCGCGCCCAAAGTGGCTGACGCGGACAACGACAAGCTCACCACCACGTACTCTGGCTGGATGACGTCGAACACCAAGAAGGCCACGTTTGCCGATGCAGGCGTCCATGATGTCACGGTTACAGTTGATGACGGCAAAGGCGGCAAGGCCTCGAAGACCATCAAAGTAACAGTTGAAAATGTCAACCGCGTTCCTGTTTTGAACCCGATGCAGGACCTGGCAGTGAAGGAAGGCGCAAAAGTACAATTGGTGCCTCAAGCGCTCGACCCTGACGGCGACAAGCTCACGTTCACGTACGCCGCGCCGTTTGACGTCACAGGAGCGTGGCAGACGAAAGCAGGCGACGAAGGTGTGCACAAGACGTCCGTGGCTGTTTCCGATGGCAATGGCGGCACGGCTAGCGTGAACTTCATTGTTGCAGTCGAAAGCGTGAATTCTGCTCCGACAATTACTGGCCCGACGCAATTGAAGGTCAAGGAAGGCGAAACTATTGATTTGTCTAAGGCCTACATCGTAGCTGACGCTGACAAGGATGCGGTTACTGTGACATATTCAGGTTGGATGACTGCAGCGGTGAAGACAACAAACTTCAACGACGGCGGCGACCATCAGGTGACGATAACAGCAAGCGACAAGACGCACGACGCGGTCACCAAAGTGATCACCGTAACCGTTGAGGACTCGAACCGAGCTCCGACGTTTGATTCGGGAAGCTTTAATTGAGAATGGAACTCGAAACACTCGCCAATTTGAAAGTGCACCGAGGTAACGAGATGACTGAGGTCGTGCCTTCGCGACCGTGCGAAATCGCTGAGATTCGTTTCAGCACGCAGCCGGAATCATTTGTTGTGCATTATGTACTTGGAATTCACATTGACACGACGCCGGGACATTCTCAAAAGCCCCATCTCGTTTGGGGTACGCAATCGCCTACGTCAGTGTATCTCGCGGCACCGTTGGAAAACGTCTTAGAATACCTAACGGTTTCGGTGCTGAAAAAATGAAACGCTTTTACAACCTGAAGATTGGAAAACCAGGCGTAAATGGTTCGGTGCTCCGTGTTGATCT
>CAYHVU010000062.1:0-6014 GCA_964360075.1 uncultured Methanosarcinales archaeon | reverse complement strand
CGTCTTCCAAGACGCTTATGGACGGTCTTTACTTTAATGACTTTCTACTAAGCCGCTTGCAGGGTTGCAAGATTTGTGTCGTCTCGTCGCAAATTGAATTATATTCTTCAGTATAGATATCTTTTTATATAGTTTCGAGCTTCATGATTGATGAAGGGAAGTTTAGGGGATGTGGAAAAAATGGAAGGAATTTTTCTTGAAGAGCATGGTAAGTATCAACGAATGCATGAGCACATAAAAAATATGAATGGACTCGACATTTTTTCCATCTCGCTCGAAGCTATGAACACGCTTGAGAAAAAACTCAAGGTATGCGCTGTTCTTGAAGGGGATTTTCCTTCCATGCGCAGCATAGGAACCATGCGCCAAACAACGCTCACGTATAGGGGTCAACCTGAACAGTACAAATTTCCGCTGGTCTTCTCGGTGTCATTCCCCCCAAAATATGTATTTCGGAGCGTATGGGCGCAATGCCCAGAAAGGGGAGTGCCTGACGCGCAGGTGAAGACGCCCATACCGTGTCCTCCCCGAAATGCATTGCGCAGATTGAACGCAACACAGGATTTATTTGATTATGTTGAGCTGTGGTGGATTCCAAAGGATGCAGTTGCAGATGGTGAGATTGTGGTTCCTGATAGAAAGAACATTCATGCGATGCTTGTTGGGGGAGTGGAGCTTGTTGCAAATAAGACTGTGGCGACATTCGAAATCTGCCAGTGGGTTGATAAAACTTCTCGCGGGATTTATTGGACGGAAAAACAAGCTCATAAGTATACAAGAACAGAAAGCTCCTGTAGTGATGATGATTCTCCGCGTGCGCCACCAATTATTCTTGTTGTAGGCTTTGGAGCACCAGAATCAACACGTTCCTCCTGCGGTGATGATGATTCTCCGCGTGCGCATTGTGCGCCGTCTGCAGCACCAGAATCAACACTCTCAGACCATGATATTTTCGCGAATGATTTGCTGGACGATCACGACAGCGCAGCTATTCCATGAGTAGAGGGTGTTTCCGCCAAAATCGGCAAATCCTGAAGTGTCCCCATTCCTGAATAGTCAACCACAGCAAAGTTTAAATATGAACGACGATGCAGAAACGTCATCCGCGAACATAACAAGGAGGCATTGGCATGAGCAAAGGATTCTTTTCGCAACTGAGAGAGAAGATAGCTGGACCCTCGTATGATGAGGAAGCCGCGGATGATTCATTTGTCGAAGTCGGCAACCAGGCCGAAGAAGGCAAAAACAAGGTAACCGTAAGACCGTTCCTTTTGGAAGACTTCGAGGACGTCAAGCCGATTCTGGACTCTTTGCGAGAAGGGTATACCATCGCTTTGGTCAACATTCGTCCGTTGAAGGACAAGGACATTGTTGAACTCAAAAGAGCAATCAACAAATTGAAGAAGACGACAGACGCAGTCGAAGGCGAAATCGCGGGCTTTGGCGAGGACTACATCGTGGTGTGTCCTTCGTTCGCTTCAATCTACAGAAGCAAGCAAGTGTCTGAAGTAAAAGAAACTGCTGAATGATGGCGCGGAAAGGTATTTTTTCTTCTGAATCAGTTACCGAGGGCCATCCAGATAAAGTTTGCGACCAGATTTCTGACTCCATTCTTGATGCGTGTCTTGCCCGAGATTCGATGTCGCGCGTTGCGTGTGAGACGTTAGCAAAAAGCTGGATTACGCTTGCGGGCGAAATTACCTCGAACGCAGGATTTTCTCGTTCCGACTATCGCGACATCGCGCGTGATGTCATCAAGCGCATTGGCTATAATGATGCGAGTTATGGAAAACCGTTGCATCGCGTGCGCGTGCTGGTCGATATCGTGACCCAGTCGCCGGACATTGCGCAAGGCGTCAATGAAGGGGACAATCACGAGCAAGGCGCAGGAGATCAGGGTATGATGTTTGGTTACGCGTGCGATGAAACGCCTGCATTCATGCCATTGCCGATTTCGTTGGCGCATGGCTTGATCAGCAGGCTCACCCAAGTGCGCAAGGACGGCACGCTGCCGTATTTGGGTCCTGACGGAAAGTCGCAAATTTCGTTTGATTACGATCGGAATTGCATCCACACAGTCGTGCTTTCAACGCAACACTCGCCTGACGTAAAGAAGGAACAATTGGAAGATGACTTGAAGCGTTTGGTTATCCGTCCGGTGTGCGGCGAATATTTGGAAAGTGATTTCGGTCCTTATGTGCGCATGTTCATCAATCCAACTGGCCGTTTTGTTTCCGGCGGTCCCATGGCGGACGCGGGGCTTACTGGTCGTAAAATCATTGTTGACACGTACGGCGGCTCGGCGCCTCATGGTGGCGGCGCGTTTTCGGGCAAGGACCCGACGAAAGTTGATCGTTCCGCGGCGTATGCCGCTCGCTACATTGCGAAGAACATTGTTGCTGCAGGATTGGCGCGCGAGTGCAAAGTGCAGCTCGCGTACGCGATTGGTGTTGCCAATCCCGTTAGCTTGCACGTCGAAACCGATGGTGCGTTCAATGTCGAACTGAGCGATTTTGTGGCAAAACATTTCCCGGTGAAGCCGCGCGACATCATTGAAAAGCTCAACTTGCGCCAGCCGATGTACGCTCGCACCGCGTCCGGCGGACACTTCGGTTGCGATGAATTTCCGTGGGAACGAGTGGACAAGGTACCGATGCTGAAGGAATACGCCGGCGAGCGTTCGGTTGCGAAATAGTTCTTAAGCAAACATTTAAAAGAGATGACAAGGGAAATAGTTATTATGCCTCCGTAGCATAGTAGCTATTGCGCCACCTTGGTAACCTTGAGCTTTGCACAAAGTCACGGCCGAAAAGGACAATGAGGTGGAGGTCGAGGGTGCAACTCCCTCTGGAGGCTTATTTTTCTTCTGTTTTTATCGTGCATAGAGGGAGTTGTACTGCTAGAGTGGGCTTACAACTCGGTTGGAAGCACTCAAGTGGGTGACCACAAAATTGCGAAAGTATTAAATATGTGGTCACCTATTATATTCTTATGTTCATTGAGAAGCGCAAGCGTGGCAGGGTTACGAAGTATTATGCGGTGCATTCTTTTCGTGAAGGAAAACACTTAATCAAGATTCGGAAGTATCTCGGACAAAACCTCTCTCCGATAGAGGTGTATGAGCGGGAGAAGAAGGCTTGGACTGCAATTCAAGAACAGCTCAGGCAATATCGTGAAATTCGCGACCCCCTGAAATACGTTCTTTCTCCTCGGGAGTTGAAACAGCTGGAAACACTTGAGGCCAGAGGAGTATTCAAAGTGATTCATTTGAGCGAGGACCAGTGGCGCAGGTTCTCTGAACTTTTTTCCTATAACACCAACGCAATAGAAGGGTCAACCCTCACTCTTCGGGAAGTGGTATCGGTCATTGAACGCAAAAAGAAGCCTCAGAAACCTGTTGAGGACATTGCAGAAACTCAAGGCGTTGTAGAAGCAATCAACTACATTCGCAAAACAAAAAATGAGCTGTCACGCAACTTGATTGCAGAGTTGCATAAAATTGTATTCAAGCGCACCAAGTCGTTTGCAGGGCAATTCCGCCCTCTTGGTATCGAGGTCGTCATTCGTGATGGCGCAGGAAATATCGCGCACCGCGGCGCCCCATCAAATCAGGTGAAAACCCTTCTCCAAGAACTCGTTGCGTGGTACACGAAGAACAAGAAAAGATATTCAGGAATCCTGCTGGCAGCAGTCGTTCATAACCAATTCGAGAATATTCACCCGTTCCAAGACGGCAATGGACGCGTCGGACGCTTGCTTATGAACTTTATACTCCTAAAAAATAAACTCCCTCCAGTAAACATCGAACTGAGCAGAAGACAGCAGTATTATGAAGCACTTCAGGAATATCAGCGCTACGGCAACATCCGCCCAATGATAGAGTTAATGCTAAAAGAATACAAACAACTCAAGAAACAATTAAGGTGACCACAACGATCATTTTTGTGGTCACCCATAGAATAACAACAAATAAATATAAGCAGCACTTTACAGCAAGTAGATTCTTGCAACCTATCGCAAGCCAATATCTGCTTACGAAGAGGGCGTTACCTCACTTCGGGGGCTTACAACACTTGTAGGGTTCCCTCTTTTTTCTCGATGGGACTATTTTCCAAGAAACGGTGCAACTCTCTTTGACTGCTTACAATAAGAGCAACAATCTTCTTACTTATCAGAAATGGATAGTATTATCCGATTTTGACCAAGGTGCCTTTATAAGCAATTTCATTCATTTATATACCTTTGCCATTACAATCACTTTAAATAAAGCATAATTAGAAAGCTTTATATATCATTTCAGTTACAATCACTTTATGAAACTTTCTGACTTATTGAAACAGCTTGAAGGTACACATACGCTCGTATCGCTTATGAGCCGTCTTGAAGTTTCAAAACCGAAAACAATATACTTCATTCGGAGACTCCGGAAGGCGGGATATGTCAAAACGTTCAGGCTTGCCAACAAAATGCGCGTTTATTCTATCTCGTTTGAAAATCGGCTTGGAGGGACAACTTATGAGGACGTATTGAATAAAGAGTCGCCAGTCAAAATCGCTACTGATACACCCTTCTTTATTTATGGTAAACAGCCATCATTTGAAGAAGTCTTGATCTATGCGGTCAAGAAAAAGAGCCTTCGCACACTTTTGGCAGCGCTCGTTCTCTTCAAAAAACTCATTGATTGGACGGAAATGCACCGTTTGGCAAAAGCCAACCATTGTGAGCGCCAAATTGGCGCGCTCTACGATGTTGCGCGACTGGTTATGCGTACGCGACGTATGAGCGGGCAGTATAGAAAGGCATCATTGCCAAAAGACCATTATGAATTCAGATACTTTATTGAAGGATTGCGCTCAAAAGACTTCAAAAAGATAGAAGACCGATGGAAAGTTCATATTCCGTTCAACAAAGCAGACCTCGAACCCTATGATATCCATTGAAGCACAACAACAACTCTTGCTCGACGTCGCCAAACAGCTTGAGCATCCACTGACTGTCTTTGCGATTGGCGGCACGGCAATGATGTTTCATGGCCTTAAAGACACAACCCTGGATATCGACCTCGTTTTCAGAAATACTGAAGATCGAGCCATATTCAAGAACACCATTCTCAAACTTGGCTACACGTCAATGGATGCCTTCACGGTTTACGGCAACAAACGCGACCGTCCAGAAATGTTCAAACGGGAAACTGAACGGTTCGACCTGTTCGTCAACGACGTCATCCACTTCACTTTTTCGAAATCAATGCAGGAACGTGCCGTCGTTACCCACGAGTTCGAGCGGAAGCTCACCGTCAAAATCGCGGACCCTCATGACATCATCCTCATGAAGTGCGCCACCGACCGTGTCAAAGACAAAGATGACGCACGAAAAATCATCGAATCAAAGCCCATCCAATGGGGCATTCTCATCGAGGAAGCAAAACACCAAGTGACCCTTGAACGAGATCGTGCACTCTTCGACTTAGGAGACTTCCTCGAACACCTCAAAAGAGAAATGAAGGTTCCCGTACCACAAGAGGTACTCGATACATTGTTCAAACTCGTCCAACAACAAGTAGCACAAAAAATGAAACCTTCAAAAAACAAAAAGTAAATATACAAGCACACTATTTCTAAAAACAGATTCTTGCACCAACAAGAACAACTTGCACGTGCTTACGAAGAGGGTGCTGCCTCTCATTTGAGGCTTCAGAACACCAGTAGAAAGCCTTCAGGCGAGTCTTTTATTGTGAACGGATAAATAGGTTCGCAGGAAGTAATTCACGAATCCCTCTTCGCCTTTCGTAAATGCCTTGTAGTATGATCTCCTTTTTTTGTACTCAATAATGAGCATCGGATATCCGGCAAACCAGAGCATACGGTTCATCAGCAAACGCCCTATCCTGCCGTTACCGTCGCCGAAGGGGTGAATGCTCTCAAACCGATAATGCGCGCGCTTTCTTGGTGCCTTGGGCCCAGATGCTGCCGTCTTTGTGCCGGATGATTATGTTCTGCGTAAGAGCGAAACCC
>CAYHVU010000061.1:0-6130 GCA_964360075.1 uncultured Methanosarcinales archaeon | reverse complement strand
TTTCTGAGCACATTCGAAAATTCCCTGAATTTCCGATGGATTGCGCACGGCTTTTTGCAAAACCGATCGGCTCAATTGCGTTGCTGCGCGTTTTGAAATAGTTCGTGACCTTCATTCTATCGAGAAACTTGGTGGTTTTGAAAGTGATGGCAATTATCTTACTTCTGAGTTACGTTTTTGAATGTTTTAATTATTTTTCATATAGAAAGTATTAGCGTTAGCGCAAGAGTTGTACTTTAAAATACAATAAATTGTATTCAGAGATACAATAAATTGTATGAATGACCGATAAGTATTTAAACAAGCATGAATAAACACCCTTCATGGTAACGGATAAAGAGCTCTTAGAGCTCATCGAAGAAATAGACCCCTACCTTCCCAGCAGCGTAAAAATTATCGCGGTAGGAGGCACGGCAATGACACTCCAACAGCTCAAAACATCAACCATTGACGTCGACTTCGACATCCCGAACCACGAAGAATACGAAGCGTTCAAACGCACCCTAGAAAAGTTAGGATTCCAAAACATCCGCCCAGGAGCAAGCAACCTCAAAGTCATCGCGCCAAACGGAATCATCCTTGACATTTTCAGCAAAAACTACATTTTTTGTGTGCAACTCATAGAACCAGTAGACTCAATAGAAATCAAAAAGTACAAAAAAATAGAGCTCCACGCCATCAACCCCTACGACCTCATCATCACAAAAACAGCACGCTCCGACACCCGAGACTACGAAGACATCGCAGCCCTAGCACAAGCATCAAAAATTGACTACACACATCTTTACAAACGATACAAAGCATCAATGCAGCAATCACAAGTATACAAACCCGCACAACTCCTCCACGACATACTCCACTACCTAAAAAACAAAAAAGTACACATTCCAGAAACAGTCTTTGAGGCCACAAAAAAATGGATCACGGAAGAATCACAAACGCCCTAGAAGAACTAGGCTACCCAACAATACAGCCGTTAGACATAGGCCCGCTCCTTATTGCCATACTGCAAACAAAAGACGCCAGACAAATCTACAGCATACCCTACCTCTTACTCAGCATCATCCGCGACAAATATGCCCCCTCAACATACCTTCAAAAACTCATACGAGAAACCCACAACCAAGAAATAAAAGAGTCGCTCACCGACTTTCTCGCAATAACCTGCGAGATTTACAGACACCTCCATAAAGAAAACGACAATACTGCACAACAACTCCAATCATTAGCAACCGAACTCGTTCCTCAAGAAAACACAAAAAAAATCCGTCAAGCCTACAAAGAAGGAACAAACTATCGCCTCCCCATCAACGTAATAATCAGTCTTCCAAGCGCCGAACGCAACCTGTTCAATTACGAAACCAGACGCAACATACAAGCACACACCAACCAAAAACAACCCCTACGCGAAGAATTCAGAACACAATACCTCCTCTCACACCTCTTCGCACCACGACAAAAAGAAATACTCATGAAAAAATACTTACAACTACCGCTCACAAAAACAGAAAACGAATACTACAGCAGAACCATCAAACCAAAAATCGACAGCATACTCAACCCAGAAATACGCACCATACTCGAAAAAACACGACTACAATAAAACTATTTCTCAACCGTCATCAATCCAATATAGTCAAGAAGTTTTGCTGCTTTACGCGTTTGCGCTTCAGGAACTTGCCAGCCGAAACCGTACTTTCAACATTTGAAAACCGCTGGAAGTGTTCACAACCCTTCTAGCCGACGAACTTTCCACATTGGTTCTCATCTCGGTAGAAAGCTTTATAAATCACCATTGAGCGTTTTCTCTGTATGACCAAGCTCAGAAAATTCGTCGCGTATCGAAGCTTGAAGCGCGCGTACACTCGCTTTAGCAAATACAAGGTTAAGAACTTTGTGCGTGCTCGACCTGTCTGCAAAGTCGTCCGTTTCGACATGGGTGAACAAAGAAGTGACTACCAATACCTTCTCCAACTCATGCCGGCACAGAAAATCGGATTCCAGATTCGCGACAACGCAATCGAATCAGCACGTCAGGGCGCAAACAGAGTGCTGGAAGGCAAGCTCGGCAAATTAGGCTACTTCCTTCGCACCAAGATTTATCCTCATCACATCATGCGCGAAAACCCGCTCGCTTCCGGAGCGGGAGCCGACCGCATGAGCACTGGAATGGCGCACAACTACGGAAAGCCAATAGGCATCGCCGCGCAAGTCTTCCCGGGCAAGGCAGTCTTCGAAGTTTCAATCAACAAAGAACACTTGGAACTTGCGAAGTTGGCATTGAAACGCGCGTCCTACAAGATTCCTTTCCACTACACGATTAAGATTACTGAATTGAATAAAGTTAAGAAGTGAATTTAGTTCTGTGCTTTCGCGGCTAACTGTTCGAGCAACACGAGCCGTAAGTGTCCAGCAGTTTCTATTAATATGATGACTTGTTGCGCAATTGCCAACCAGCGATTCAAAGCATCAACGAGCGTCGTTTGGATGAGCGCGCGGTCGTCGTTGAGAAATCCCTGATGTACCTTGTCGAGCTCTTCTGGTATGAGCCAACGCTTGAGGACCGTTTCGTATTCGTGGTAGTCTATCTGCACGCGTCTGCCGGAACGTATTTCTCCGTCAAGCCCTTCGATGGCCTGTAACGTGCTCCACAGCAATTTGTGTCCGGCAACTCCTGCAATGGTTAATTTTGACGCAACGTCCTGCAACTGCTTGGATTGATTCATTTGTTGCAGCTTACCTTTTATTGTGCCGAATTGTTCGAATCCCATCAGTACGCCTTCGCGAAGTAGGTCATCGCGGTCGCTGCTTTGCCACAACTGAGACAATTATCTTTAGGCTTCTTCCCGAACGGAATGCACCGCGAGCTTGCTTCTGTTTTTGCTCTGATTGCATCCTCGCATTCGGGTGCGCCACAGAACGGCACCAAAACCATCTTTCTTTCTCTAATATGATGGATGAATTCATCCATTGATTTTGCTTCGACCGTGTTGCCTTCAAGGAAATGCTTGGCTTTCATATACATGTCGTGATGCATTTCATCCAGTTGCGTTTTTGCGCTTTCGTGGATGTTGGCGAGCTTGACGGGCTGTTTCTTGCCGATGTCTCTGCGCACGATGACGCACTCGCTCTTCGCCAAATCTTTCGGACCCAACTCGATGCGCAATGGAATGCCTTTGAGCTCCCACTCATTGAATTTCCAGCCCGGGCTGTATTCGGTGCGATCGTCGAGGTGCACGCTGATGTGGTGCGCTTCCAAGTCTGACTGCATTTGCTTGCAAGCTTGCAGTACTTTCTCTTTTGAGTCCTCGAACAGGATAGGAACGATTACTGCTTGGATTGGCGCAACTCTCGGCGGCATCACCATTCCTTTGTCGTCCGCATGCGTCATGATTACTGCACCAATCAAGCGTGTCGAAATTCCCCATGAATTGTACCAAGGGGCGTGCATTTGCTCATCAGTTCCAACAAATTTGACATCGAACGCAGTCATAAAACCTTGACCAAGATTGTGCGACGTGCCCATCTGCAACGCCCTGCCGTCAGGCATCAAGCCTTCCATCGCGATTGAGAACTTTGCGCCCGCAAACGTTTCCTTCTGTGTCTTTGTGCCGGTGATGACTGGAATCGCGAGCAAATCCTTGACTAATGTAACGTATTCATCCATGAATGCGTGCACGTCCTTGACGCAATCTTCCTCTGTCGCGTAAATGCAGTGGCCTTCCTGCCACAAAAATTCTCGCGTCCTCAAGAATAATCTTGTTTGGTTGGTCTCCCAGCGCACCACGTTGGCCCACTGGTTGACTTTCAAAGGCAAATCCCGCCACGAACGAAGCCATTTTGAGAATGAGTCTGCGATGATGGTCTCGGACGTAGGACGAACTGCTAATCGTTCCTCCCCTTCATCCTTGTTTCCAATCCACGCGACCTCAGGAGCGAAGCCTTTTGCGTGCTGGGCTTCTTTCTGGAAAAACGATTCAGGGATGAACATCGGGAAGTAACAGTTCTTGACGTTATGTTTCTTCAACACGGGATTGAAGTATTCCTGCACTTTCTGCCAGATGGCGTACGCATTTGGTCGGATGACCATACAGCCCTTGATTGGAGAATAGTCCGCGAGCTCTGCCTTGACAACAACTTCAGGATACCATTCCAAGAAATTCTCGTGCTTTTTTACGCTTATTCCTAAACTCTTTTCATCCTTTTTCGACATACTACAACTTCCAGATTCTATGTTTATAAACTTTTGTCCACAGACGTGTCACCTTGCTTTTAAACTTCAATCCCCTTTTAAACCAAATGTACAAAAGGTTGGCGGCAGGACTATTTGGCATAGCGTTAGCTGGATGCGCTGCACGCCAGGAAGAAGTTGTCATTGAACAGACTGCCGTGCTCGTTCCTGACAAGGAGTTTTCGCTGGATGAACATGTTCTGAACGCGCTTGCGTATCCTGGAACAAGTGAGGTGTTGCGTGCACAATATGAGGAATCGAAACTCACCGGTTGTGAATGGGGAGGGGTTATCCTTGACACAAACATGGGTACGCGTTATGTGCCCATCAAGAACGAGTTCCTGGGAGATATAGACCTTCTCTTCCGCTGGTATAAACTGTTAGATGTGTCTGCAAAGATGACGCTCGCAGAACATGTGCAAATTGGCGAGGACCATTTTCGGCGCGAAATGTCGTTGCCTCACCACTTTCAGAACCCTGCATTTAATGGGTTACGAGCGCAGCTTGCTGCTTTGCCGTATCGTCAAGACATGGACGCCTTAGGCACTGCTGGCGTGTACCACAATCTCGTGCAGAAATTCTTTTACCGGCCGGATGCACAGCAGCTCGAACGCGTTCTTGAGGAAACAAAGGGAAAAATCGTCGCCTATGTGCACGCGCATCCAACCTGGATTGATCGCGAACAGCAAGGCTCAGAAATCGACCATTGCCGCAGCGAGAGCGATGAGCTCGTGCTGGTTGTTCCGCGCGACGCGCACCTTGTCGTTCACACGATTTCTCGGCGAAAAGAAAAGGAAGTCGCTCGCGTCTACATCCCGGGCGAAAAGGCAGTCGCGCCGTATGTGGAATTGAAATGATTACAATTTTATCGTCATGCAGATAGGGTAGTGGTCTGACGCTTTTTCAGTCAATTCATTCTGAATCGTTTTTGCGCTGACGACGTCAACATCTTCATCAACAAAGAAATAATCGAGGCGCATCGAACTCAATTTGTCCTTGCTGATGAGACTTGTCGGAATTGTCGGTTTTCTCTCGTTAAATGGCATCGCGTCGATCAGCTTTGTTTTTCGCAGCCAGGGAATGAAAGATATATCGAGCAAACGGTTCACAGACTCTTCCGGAAATTTGTCAAACTCTTTGAATGCCTTGATGAGCTGTTTTCGGTCATAGGCATCTTCATCCGATAACGCGTTGAAGTCCCCTGTTAAGATGTAGGGAGTTACTCGCGGATTCAGCGCTTGGTGATAACCCAAGATTTTGGAAGCGTCGCCCTCCGAAGGCAAAGGATGAATCACGTCCAGGTGCAACACTTTGTTGTCGATGCTTATTTCAGTTCTCAACATCGTGCGCGCGCCGGCGTTCTTCACTTCGAACTTAACGGGAAATTTGGAAAGCACCATGTTGCCCCATTCGTCCTGCCATTGGCCGTAGCCTGCGTATTGAAATTTGAACGCGCGTTTGTAATCAAGTATTTCTCGGTATGAGTTCTTTGCCGCAAAACACGCTTCTGTTACGACAAGAATATCGGGTTTTTCAGCAGCAACAACTTCCTTTGCGCATTCAAGCCGGTCTTCCGCGAGCTTCGGTCGTTTCGCGCTCTCAGAATAATCATGGAAGCCATATAGCGCATTCCAAGTCATTATCTTGACATTCATAACGGGCCTACAGGCAGACGCCCGGCAAAGCGAGCAGAACGAAGTTCTGCTGCTCACGAGAACGTCGCGTTCTCGTTGAGCCGTGCGAGCCTTCCGGCCCGGTGAAGAATAAAAAAGAGCGGGCCTACAGGGATTTGAACCCTGATCTCGAGGTCCGAAGCCTCGCATGTTATCCAAGTTGCACCATAGGCCCTGAAAGTATGTGAAGAAACGAATAATCGCTTTATAAGCTTTGGTCTCGAAA
>CAYHVU010000060.1:0-6191 GCA_964360075.1 uncultured Methanosarcinales archaeon | reverse complement strand
ATAACCAACGGCGCAGGTAGTCAGCTCCATCACCTATTTATGCAACACAGCATGTCTAGGGAACATCAGGAGCGCTGAACCCTCTGCACTAGACATACGCCCTGCGAGCCAACTGCACTATACAGTGGACATACTCGCGTGAAGTTTATAAGCGGATGAACTTTTCAGATGACATGGGAAAATCGCTTGTTGTTTTTGAGGGAAAGAACATTCGTCGCACCTGGTTCAATGATGAATGGTGGTTTTCAGTAGTTGACATAATAGCCGCATTAACACAAACGGACAGGGCTAGAAAATATTGGTCTGACTTAAAAGTTAAGCTTACGGAAGAAGGTTTTGAAATGTCCGAAAAAATCGGACGGTTGAAATTAATGGCAGAAGACGGCAAATTGAGACTCACAGACTGCGCATCCACAAAAAATATGTTCAGAATCATTCAATCAATCCCGTCACCGAAAGCCGAACCATTCAAACAATGGTTAGCGCAAGTGGGCTATGAACGCGTGCAAGAGATAGAAAATCCTGAATTAGCCCAAAAGCGGATGAAAACGCTGTTCAAAGCAAAAGGCTACTCTGATGATTGGATCGAAAAACGTGTTCGTGGCATTGCCATCCGGGACGAACTTACGGATGAATGGGATAAAAGAGGGGTAAAGGCTGAGAAAGAATACTCAATTCTTACCGCGGAAATTTCGAAAGCTACTTTTGGCATGACCCCAAGCGAATATAAAAAATTCAAAGGATTGAAAAAAGAGAACTTGCGAGATCATATGAACGATTTAGAGCTTATTTTTTCGATGCTCGGGGAACGCGTTTCCACCGAAATTACCCGAAAAGAAGATGCGCAAGGGTATCCGCAAGTTGAAGATGCTGCCAAAAGAGGCGGAAGAGTGGCGGGCAATGCACGAAAAGACACAGAAAAAGAATTATAATGCCCGACATAAGTAATTAATCTGAATAGTCATGTCCGGCAAACATAATAGACGCTGGAGAAATATTAATTACTTTAGGCGTCTATTATAGGTCGCCCAATTACATCAAAGGGGAACTATCTTTCTGAGCCAGAAAAGAAGAAAAGACTCGAAGATAAACGTAAGAAGTAACTGAGCTTATAGCAAATCGCATTAATTTTTGAACAAATCTTGTGCGATTTGCTATACTAGCGAATCTCGCAATTATTCAATAAATAAAGAATCCCAACCGCAGCAGAGCTGCGGGGTATTCATTAAGTCGGGATTCTTTAAGCCTCGAATTGGGACCAATGCCGTAGCAAGCTACGGGGTATGAACCCAATTCGAGCAATCAACGAGATTCGCTATTAAACTGTGAGTTTGAGTTTCATAAATCTTGTCTAATTGTACTTCATCACTTCTTCCGCGTATTCTTTCGCGCGCTTCTTCCAGTACTGCTCTTTTGTTTTGTCGCCTGCCTGCCTCGCGAGCGTCTCGTAGGCGTGCGCAAGGTCGCGATGACAGCCGTGATACATCCTGAATAGTTTGCGGTCGAACTTCGTGCGGGGATCCAAGCGCACACCAGTGAGATATGGTTTGATTATCTTGTCCGCGTATTCGTGCGCGAGCGCGTACTGCTTGCTCGCAATGAGCGTCTGCAGATGTGCAAGACGCATATAGAGCACCAATTTCTCAAGATGCCTATCCAATCCAAATGGCAAGAGCACAATGAAGAGCACTCCAAGCCCGAGTAGGAACGCGAGCAGAGGGGTCGGCAAGTTGCGCAGCAGGTTCCACGCGGGGCCAAACGGCAGCAACGCAAAGTAAGGTATTTCATTCAAGAGATCAGGTAACTCTATGACATAAGGTATGCACGCGCGCTCGATTGCTGGCAACAGTTTTGTCGTGCCGCACCCTACGACATCAAAGCATTCGCGCGTCTCGATGCCTTCTGAAGAACATTTGCTCCAGTCGCCGCAAATCCAGCTTTCAGTGCACGGCAAGCACGCGCCTGCTGAGCAGGTTGAGCCGACAGCGCACGGCGCAAGTGCATAATATGCGCATCCGCCGGAAACAAGGCACGTCTTCCTGCCGTCTGGCGAACAAATACTAGTGCCTGGTGTGCAGACGCTGACACACCCTCCTCCACCGCCTCCGCCACCTTCGCCTCCTCCTGGCACGCCACCGCCTGGTTCGGGCGTCACTCCCACACTTCCATTACTCACCGTTGTATTTGCAGTTGCAAGGCTGCTGTGGATGGTGTTGAGTGTGCTGAAGAATGTGAGATTTACCGTGTTGTTGATGACAGTGGCGTTGCCGACAGTGGAACTCACGTTCACGGTGATGTTGACGACATAAATAGCACTTGGTGACAAGTTGCCGAGCAAGAAACTCGTGTTGCCCGCCAAAGGAGTTGGCGAACCGCTGACAAATGTGACTTCAGAAGGATAGGTTTCGTTGAGCGTGACGTTGTAAGCAATGCTCGCGCCCGTGTTCGTGACCGTGATATTGTACGTTAACAGCTGGCTCGTGTTGACCGGGTCAGGGGTATCGTTCTTGACTGCGGTCAGTGTTGGAAGGTCGCTCTCCAGCACAAGGCTCACCGTGCCCGATTGTCTGCCTGTGAAATCGACAAATGCTGGCTGTGCGCTGAACAATAGCCACGATTCAACACCTAGTGAAATAATCAAGACCGCAGCAAGAACAAGCACAGCACTGCGTGGCCAATCCCTCTTTTGACTCATGAGGAGAACGCTCCTTTGACGATTTAAATACCTTTAGTTGAGCGCGTTGAAAGTATCGCGCTCGCAACGCTTGCACAGCGTTTAAATTTGTAGCAAGCGTTTCCTTGCTGGACTATCTGGTCTCGGCGCTCCACTGGTGACTTTCAACGCGTCCATTTAGTTGCTCGTTGCAGTTGCTGTCAAGGTGGCTGTCTTGACTCCTGCAGGCGCGTCGAAAGGAATGCTGATGTTGAGTTCAATGCCGATGCTGTCATTCGCGGCATCAGGAGTAAATACTGCGCAAATCGTTGTACCAGCGCTTGTTGTGTTGACATCAGTCCAGTTCATGGGGTTCACGGTGCAATTGCCAATAACTCCTGCGCCTACAGCACATTTGAGGCCGGTCGCATCATTCCATGTGGAACTGTTGTATCCCCCTGTGCCGTTCCTGCACGAGCCTGTTTCGTTGAGAATAGTGTTCCAACGGAAGCGCGCGAATGCCGGGTTTCCGCCGAAGAACGCCGCAGCCGCAACGTCTGAGAGGAGTTGGACAGATACGTTGGTGGAGCCGTCGTTCTCCAGCGAGAGGTTGCCGAACAGACGCGTGAAATTGATGCATTTGTTGGAGTCGTTCGTGCCGTTGCTGTCAAGGATGCATTCTGTGTTGCCCACGCTCACGTTTACTTTTCCCGTGCCGAAGTTCAGGGTTGCAACGGCAAATCTGATGGAGCCAGTGCTTTCGAGCGTGAACGTGACCGTGCCTGTGTCTGTTATCGGCGCGCCCGTAATCTGCACAATGCCTTGAGGACCGTACGTGATGAGGACGTATTGACTGGCGAACGTGACGCTCAGAAGGACGAATGCGAGCGCGAGAAGCGTAGTGTTGTTTTTCATGGGCTGTCCCTCCGAAAGACGACACGCAGCGTGCCATAATACTGTCCATACGGTGTCGCATCAGGAATCGTGACGGTCAAATTCACCTTTTTTTGCATGTTCGGCTCCAAATATACTGTATTTTCAGTCGCGCTCACCCAAGGAGCAATCGCTCCATGAATGCTGAGCTCAGCCACAACTGCGAACTGATAGGTATTTGTGAGGTTGAAGCTTTTAATGGCTTCGTTTTGTGGCGGCACTTTGCCAAAATGGATTGCATCCGTGTCCGTGTTGAAGCCGAAGTGGTCCTCGACCTTGACATCCATCGGAATGAATTCTTCCTTGAGAAAGGTCGGGTCTTGCTGCCGAATCTGCCAGTACACGGTCAACACTGATGTGAGCGCGATGATGCCAAGTATGAGCACAACTATGGACAGTAGCTTCATCGCTTTTTCCTCCGTATCGTGATGAGGAAGAATGCGAGCACGACAAGGATGACTGCGAAGGTAATTCTGCTTGTCAAGCCGAACGCGGATGGTGCCTCAATTACTGTGCGTTCGACTAGCGCGACAGGTCCTGACAACGTGCTGAAAGTATCGCCGTAATGCACTACAACATTCGCAGGATAGGTGCCTGCGGAAAGCTGTGTTGCGTCCCAGTATCCAGTGAGTGTATTTGATGTCCACGGCGCAAGGTCTATGGAGGGAGTCTTGAACGTGGTGCCGTTGATGTTCACCTCGACGTAGATGTCTTTGAATGGAGTGTTCCACTCGCTCTGCACGAACACTTCAAATGGATTGATGACTCCAACTGAAGCTTCGCGCGTGAAGTCGACAATCTTGATGTATTGAGTTCCGATACGGAAAGTTTCTGAACGCTTGAGTAACTGTCCATCATAGCTGATTGAGAGTTCTGCGCGATACGGTCCTGCTTTCTGTCCGCGCGTGTCCCAGCCAAGCAAGACATTTTTTTCTTCTGACCCTCCAATAGTTGTCGGAGGCGCGTCCAGCAGTGCCACGGTCTTGTTGGTGTTTTCGTCGATGACAACAATGGTTGTTAGTATAGTTGTCGCGTCCCTGCCGCGGTTAGTGACTACAACTGTGAAATTGACTGGTTCGTCAACATTTACTGTCGGCGCAAAGAATCGTGTTTCGAGATACACGCCAGGATATGGCACGAACAAATAGACGGGCGCTTGGATTGCGGCTCGCGCTGCAACAGTTGAACCTACAGGAGGCTCCTCGATAGCTCCGACAAGCAGCATGCGCTGACCAGGAGGTTCTATGTCTGCCGGGATGCGCAGGATGACATCGAATCCTCGCGGGCCCGTGCCTTGCGCCGCGTCGACAAGTTCTGCGTACGGCGCGAGATCCCCTTTCAGGTAGGTGGTGATAATCTCGGCTCCAATCGTACTGAATCCAAGATTGTATTCCTTGCCCGGTTCAAACTCGAGTTCTACTTTTGCAGGCGAGATTCCAATTGCATTGGCTATCGGAAGACATAAAAGCACGAGAAAAGAAAAAAACAGGATGCGCGCGCCGACATTCATAAGTCCTCACTCGCATTTAGGTGATTGTGGTTGCTGTTGCAGTGAAAGTTGCAGTCTTAGTACCTGCTGGCGCATCGAACGGAATGGTGATGTTGACCTCGATACCTATGCTGTCGTCAGTGTTGTTGTACAACAAACGCTGGCAGATGGTTGTGCCTGGAGACGTCGTGTTCACGTTCGCCCAGAAGTCAGGGAAGATGGTGCAGTTGCCTCCTACACCGTTTATAGTTGTGCAGTTACTCGTTATGGGAAGGCTGATGACGTTGCCGCCACCGCCCGTTCCGTTTCTGCAGGACATCGTCTCGTTCTGAACGACAGCATACTTGAATTGCGGGGGAACGCCTGAGCCGCCGATGAATGCGGCAGCTGCGACATCCGATGCAAGCTGAACTGTCACGTTGACAGAACCGTCGTTTTCGAGCGATAAGTTCCCGAACTGAGCGGTGAAGTTGATGCATTTGTTGGAGTCGTTCGTGCCGTTGCTGTCAAGGATGCATTCGGTGTTGCCCACGCTCGTGTTGACCTTTCCCGTGCCGAAGTTGATGGTGTTGACCGCGAACCTTACTGAAGCCGTGCTTTCAATCGTGACCGTTGCCGTGCCCGTGTCTGTGGAGGGCGCGCCTGTGATTTGGAGGATTCCGGGAGCGCGGTCGATGACGAGCCACGTGCCGCCGATGCTCACCACAATCGCGACAATCAAGAGTGTCGCGAGGCTTTTGTTGGAAATGTCATCTTTTTTCATATGTTCTCCTCCTTTAGGGCGCTAGCTCCAAGACGATGTTCGCGGTTGATGTGGGCGCCTTTGGCTCGGTGCCCACGATTTGCAGCATGACGAATCCTTTTGCTTCGTTCGGTGTCCGCACGATTTGGGGCGTGCTTGCGCTCAAGACCGCCCACGTGCTGAACATAGTAACTATAATGACTAAGAATACTAAGACGACGAGCGTCTTCTTTGAAACATCTGATTGCTTTACAGGCACTGGTTCTCCTCTTTTACAGAACAAAGAAAAGACTTCTTCTTTAAATATCTTTCGATTCAGGTGCTGTGTTGCATAAATAGGTGATGGAGCTGACTACCTGCGCCGTTGGTTATAC
>CAYHVU010000059.1:0-6349 GCA_964360075.1 uncultured Methanosarcinales archaeon | reverse complement strand
CGTCACCAACCTGACTGTCGAAGCAACGGGTAATGCAACTTCGGTTTCGTATCCGATCCCGAACGCAACTGATGCGAAAGATGGAGCAGTGAGCGTGCTCTGTTCTCCAGCCGGAAGTTTCGCGCTCGGAAACACGACAGTCACATGCAATGCCACCGACACGTCAAGTAACACTGCAACAAAGAAGTTCACCATCACAGTCCTTGACACGCTCGCGCCGAGCCTCACCATCAACAGTCCGACATCAACAACCTACACGACGGCAAGTGTATCCGTCAACATCACTGCCGCTGACGCGGTTGGAGTCAGCGCCATCGAATATCGTTACAATGATTCGTTAGGAAACGCAAGCGCATGGGTAGACGCAAGCATTCCGTTCACACGCGACTTCACCGGCACGACAACTTTGGAAGCGCGCGCATCTGACAGCGCAGGAAACATCGCAACAGCGAGCGTCACTTTCACCATCGCGCTGCCCGCCGCACCTGCGCCTGAAACTCCTCAGTCAAGCGGCGGCAAGAAGAAGTCTTCATCGACGCCACCAACCACTCCAACAATTCCAATTCTTCCGACTACAACGCTCACTCCAGTCAAGCCAGCGCCGGAAGTACCCGTCGCTGAAGCGCCCATCCTCTTGCTTGACAGCCTTGTGAACGAAACCAATCTCGCAGCAATCACTGCATTAGCGATAGCAGACACGGACTCCATTGTTTCGCGCAGGACGGTACTGGCAGCGATTGTTGTGGCAATAGGCGCAGCAGTCATGCTCTTCCTGTTCTTGCGCAAAAGAAAGCCATCCTTACCTGAAGGCACCAATATTATCTCTGACAGACCTGATGAACCACTCATTCCGTTCACCATGTTGCAGGACGCAGACCAAGTGCTTGATAATATCCTGAACAACAAATCAAAATCGTGGAAAACGCTTTTCGCGCACTATCCTCCGCTCGTTGTTCACACGTGCAGGTTTGCGTTGAAGGACGTGCGCAATAAGCCGATGCCTGGTGAACTACCTGAACCAGCTGACTACATTGGCGCAGCAACGTTCGGCAGGCTCGTTCGAATTTTGGCAAGCAACAAGCTTGCTGGCGAAAAGACAGCGTTGCCGAAGCACACGCATACTGACTACCATGAAGTCGCGCCTGCTGCCGAGCAAGAGCTCGCAATCCTGCGTCACGTGAAGTTGGCAAAACCTAGTGACGTAGAACGCGCTCTCGCGCTCATCAGGCACGGTAAAGGCGTCGTGCTCATCGACATCAGCGCCTTAGAAAATACAGAGCAACTGAAGTCCGTGCTCAAGAAAATCAAGCGTACTGCCGAAGCCAATGACGGCGCCGTGATAGGCGTCGGAACGCATGGCTTGCTGGCGACAAATACTATACCCATAAACACTGGAGGTGCAACACATGGGACTGTTTGATTGGTTGAAAGGAGACAGCACTGCGATGCGAGAAAAGATTATTGTGACGCAGCGCACGAGAATTTCTGCGATAGAGCAGGAATTGCAGGAGATCAAGAAACTCCACGACAAGAAGGAGGACGAGCTGAATCGTGTCCGAGAAAGCCACGAGCGCGGAAAAGAGCGTTTGATCGACCAAATCATCAAGTTGAGCGACAAGTTCGCTGGTTTGAACGAGCGCTCGATGAACATCGCGCACGAGAACGCACGCATGAAGCTGCTGCTGGCGCAGAAAAGGATGAAATAACGGAGGTATTAAGAAACAAACACTAGAAAAACAACGCATATGCTAAAACCAATTCCTGACGTGCCGGAATTCAAGGAAAAGTTTGTCGAGCGCTATAGTAAGCTCACAGACTGGGAGACTTACAAGAAGTATTCCTTGAGCTATTTGCGCAAGTCAATCCGGGTGAACACGCTGAAAATCAGCGTGAAGGATTGTGTCAAGCGTTTGCAGGACAGATTCATACTTGATCCTATCCCGTGGTGCAGTGAAGGCTTTTGGATAGCGCATCGCGAAGGAAGATTAGACATCGGAAACACGCCAGAGCATTGTCTTGGATACTATTATGTGCAGGAGGCCGCGTCGATGATTCCGCCGGTCGTTTTAGACCCGCGACACGGAGAAATAATTCTGGACATCGCTGCAGCGCCTGGCTCGAAGACAACGCAAATCGCGCAATACCAGTGGAACACAGGCGTGCTTGTCGCGAATGACATGACGCACGACAGGCTCGCCGCGTTGGGCATCAACTTGCAGCGTTGCGGCGTGCTCAACACACTAATGACGCAAACTCCGGGGCAGAACATGAAAGGCACGTTTGACAGGATTCTTGTCGACGCGCCGTGCTCAGGCACCGGCACAATAAGAAAGTCATTGAAGACCATCATGCTCTGGAATCCTGACATGGTAACACGTCTCACTTACACTCAAAAAAAACTGCTTGACACGGCATTCCGCTTGGTTAAACCTGGCGGCACAATCGTCTACTCAACGTGCTCTAATGAACCTGAAGAAGACGAAGGTGTAGTGAGCTGGTTGCTCGAACAACATCCGGAAGCAAAACTCGAAGAAATCAACTTGCCACTCAAGCACGGACCTGCAGTCACAGAATTCAACGGCACAAAGTATAATCCTGAAGTCGCCAAGACATTACGCCTGTGGCCGCAAGATAATGATACCGAGGGATTTTTCATCGCGAAAATAAGGAAAGCACATGCATGAGCTCAAACTTCCGATAAATCTGAAACAAACAAGAATCGGTTACTTGCACGACTACGTTGCGGCAATAGTGTTCGCAGGTCTAGGAGTCTTTCTGTACATCCAATTGAGCTGGATACTCCTTCCCATCATCCTAGGCTCACTTGCGATTGTTTTTCTGTTCATCATCGAGCTTCACGTCTGGAGCCACACGCTAACAATCGACCAAGACAAAGTGCTCATCACTGCAGGCATTCTTGCGCGCTCGCATAGCTCGACGCCGTTTCACAACATTTCAGATTTTCACACCCATCAAGGATTGTGGGAGCGCATCATGGGCTATGGCACGTTGAGCATCACTACATCCGGCGGCCACAATCCGTTGGAATTCCATAAATTGAGGAAAGTGCATCAGCATCGCGATGCGCTCTTGCATCTGGTGCAACACCACCTCAAAGAGAAACACCATGCGCAATAGAATCATTCTGCGCTACATTCTGCTCGTGCTTATCGTGTTAATCATGACTCTCTTGGGCTGGATGGATGACACGCGCACGTTCACGATTGCAGAAGGCTTGAGCGCGCTCGTTCTGGTTGCGCTAGTTCCGGTTGCTGTTATGACTGCGTTTTCTTATAAGCGTCGCCAGAATAGAATGCGCTTTTGAAGACTGATTCTTTTTCGCCGTACACGCGGGATGTTTTGAGCTCAGTTGAAATATCAATCCCTCTTGATGATTCGCCAGCGCGTTGCTCCAAAGACGTCTGAGCAGCCGGAGGCATACCTTGAAGCGCAACCAACGGCGGCGCAAGAGGTCTGCAGATAATTGACCCCACTCCATTCCATTTTTCGTTCGTCATTCATTCACCAGTATACACTTTAGTATCCTAACTCCCTTTTTAAAGGTTATGACAAATTGTTCAACGAAATGCTTATATAGACTGAATTCCTTCTTCAATGACACATTTAACTGGCACGTTTGTGCTTGAAATGACATATCAGGTGAGACGATGACACTCAGCGTGAACCAACAAGTCTGGAAGATTCTGCAGTCTGACTTGGCAATCCAGAAGGACTTGGCGCGCAAAACCATCAACATGCGCGCGCTCGCCAAGTATCTCATCAAGAAATATGAGTTGCGCACTTCCCTCGACAGCATCATTTCCGCAATCCGCAGATACCAAAGCGATGAGACTTTTGAAGAGGAAGAGACTGCTCTTCTCCACATCTTCAAGGATGCCATGATTGCGACCAAGAACAACATCTCAGTCATCACAACCAATATTTCGCCTGGCGAATTTCACCGCAGATTTTGCAAGACCACCGGCCACCACAACCATCACGGCATGCGCATGGTTACGGGCACGAAAGGCATCAAGCTCATCGTCGACCAGCACGACCTCGAGGAGTTCAAAGGAATGTTCACAAAGGACGAAATTGAAATCATCGAGCACGACTTGAGTGAAATAAGCGTCATAGTGAACGAGAAGGCCGCGCACACGAAAGGTGTCATCGGTCGCTTGACATCAGAATTGGCATTGAGCAACATCAACATCCACGAATTG
This sequence comes from uncultured Methanosarcinales archaeon, assembly GCA_964360075.1. Taxonomy (GTDB): domain Archaea; phylum Nanobdellota; class Nanobdellia; order Woesearchaeales; family ARS49; genus DSQK01. The sequence continues at coordinate 2,126 of CAYHVU010000059.1, read as the reverse complement.
ATTGTGTGCATGCCTGAATTCCTCGTGTACGTGAAACACAAAGACCTGGTCAAGGCGCATGATAGTCTGCTGAAGTTGAGCAAGGAAGCTTAGCCATTCTTCAATAGTGACGCACTCTTTTAAAGCAGAAGTTCTCGAATGTTTCCATGGCTATCCGCGTCGCCATTAAGGCAATACCCGGCAAAGCCGTGCAAACCGTTGACGGCAAAAGGTTCTATGGCTATTAGAGTTGCCATCAACGGCTTTGGCAGAATAGGACGACAAGTTCTCCAAGCAGGCATCGATAACAAGAACATCGAATGGGTCGCAATCAACGATCTCACCGACACGCAGACTTTAGCGCACCTGCTCAAGTATGATTCTGTCTTCGGCAAATTCCAAGGCACAATCGAACACACGCACGACTCCTTGATTATCAACGGCAAAACAATCAAAGTGCTCACCGAGAAAGACCCGACAAAATTGCCGTGGAAACAGCTGAACATTGACGTGGTCATCGAAAGCACTGGCTTCTTCACGGACAAGGAAGGAGCATCACAGCATCTCACCGCAGGAGCGAAAAAAGTGATTGTTTCCGCGCCGTGCAAGAATCCCGACATCACCATCGTGAAAGGTGTGAACGAGCATCTGTACGACAAGAAAAAGCACCACATCATCAGCAACGCCTCGTGCACGACAAACGGGCTCGCACCAATGATCAAAGTCTTGAATGACAATTTCACTGTCGAGCGCGGCATCATGATCACGGCGCACAGCTACACCGCAGACCAAAAGCTCGTCGACGCACCGCACAAAGATCTCAGACGAGCGCGAGCTGCCGCCGTCAACATCGTTCCAACCTCAACCGGAGCCGCTCAAGCCGTGGCAGAAACCATTCCTGAACTCAAGGGCAAACTGAACGGCATCGCCTGGAGAGTTCCAACGCCCGACGGCAGCATCGTGCAATTCTCGTGCACGGTAAAGAAGCCGACAACGGCTGAGAAAATCAACTGGCTCTTCTCCGAAGTCTCCAAATATCACATGAAAGGAATCTTGGAATATTCTGACGAACCATTGGTGAGCAAGGACATAATCAAGAATTCCCATAGCTGCATCTTTGACAGCCAATGCACGCTAGTCATTGACGGAATCTTTGTCAGCGTTTCCGGCTGGTACGATAATGAGTGGGGCTACGCCTCGAGAGTCGTCGACCTCATCGGGATTGTAAAGCCATGAGGGCTGCCGCAGTCGGAGGCCTGCCATGAGCTTCGTCTACATCTGTCCAACAGGGAACGAACGCCACCACCGCCCCGGCAAATGCGCCCAACATCATGTTATGACAGAAAAACGCTGCGCACACTGCAATCACTTACCGATGGATTGCATTTGTAATTGAGGTGAACTATGAAACAAAACTTAGGAAAATTGGACAGGATATTTCGGTTTGCGCTCGCCGTTTGGTGGCTGAGCCCCTTGAAGCCGATGTTCGGCTTTGACTTGGCGAACTGGATTGTCCTCATCGTCGCGTGGATTGCGCTGATTGAGAGCTTCATCGGTTGGTGCGGGGTTCACACCGTGTTCGGCATCAACAACAAGAGCCAGTAATAGCGAATCGCACAAGATTTGTTCAAAAATTAATGCGATTTGCTATAAGATTGGTTAATGAGGTATGGCTGTTATTGCAAAAACGCAGAGGTCATTATGAAACCCACAAAAAAAGCGTACAATAAGCTCGCCATCGTTTCTCTTGCCATTAGCCTATTCATTGTTATGGTCGTATCATTGAGTTGGATTTACTATCAATACTATGCACCTTCAGAGTATGGCCTTGATTATACAACCCCTGTTTTTGTGAATCTTTTAACGAGTTTAACCGCCATCAACCTTCTCCTAGGAATGGTGACAATCGCACTAGGAGCCATAGCAATTGTGCAGTGCATTAAAAGACGGGAACGAGGGAGGCGCCTGGCAATAACGAGTATCGCAGTTGCAATCATCTATTATGCGATGGTCATCATGACGTTGTTACGACACGGATTTGATTGAAAAAGCCCGCCTTTCTCCACTCACGTAAACCAACAGATATTCCACTCATCGAAACCCTCTTAAACAAACACTCTTCTGCAATTGTAAAGAGGCCGTATGTT
>CAYHVU010000058.1:0-6352 GCA_964360075.1 uncultured Methanosarcinales archaeon | reverse complement strand
CCGCCGAGCGCATCATGAGCAACGCGAATGAGCGGGAGTGGGGTGCAGGAGAACGCAGCGCGTTCGACTAGCACCGCCGAGCGCATCATGGGAAAATATATGCGTCACGAGAAAGCTCCCTCGGTCGAGCCCGTGCTCTTCTTCACGCCATGCACAAGTTACGTGGAGCGTCTGCTTGCGAATCCCGAGGATACCAAACTAACGTCGGACAAACGGCTCGGTGATATCCAGCAAGGCATCGAAAAAGTCATCTACATTCTCCAGCGCGATCTCGCCATGCCGCTGAGCACGCGAGGCAAACAGTACCGGTATCTGCACGAATTCAAGCAGTTCGCAGCCTACCAATGGCCGGGCGTCTCAGGCGCGTGGCTCCGGCAGTACGCTCAGAACCTGTATGCGACCGTCATGAAGCTGCAGCGCAACGAACCAACCACTCCCGCGGAAGAGGAAACGCTGCGCTCGCTCGCCGCGTACGTGGCGAACCGCGCGAAACACATCGCGAAAACGCAGGAACGCGCAAAACGCATCCAAGGGAAAAGCCCTTCCGAATCAGCGAGCACGGCGCGCATTACAGGCAACAAGTTCGGCCAGCAATAGCTTTAAATACCGTTCTTCAGCAATTCACGTCAAGCTCAACGAGCACGCCAATTGTAATATACTTGTGGCGTGCTCGTGAGCATGAGGACTAAAGTCCTCATTGCTCCTGTCGTCTAGTCCGGTCAAGGATAGAGCCCTTTCGAGGCTCGGACACGGGTTCAAATCCCGTCGGGAGCGTTGTGAGCAGCAGCGAACAAGTGAGCGACGGCTCGCCGAACCAGCTGGTTCGGCGCCTGCCGTCGGGAGCGTATATGCAAGAGACAGTTATCTTGGTTGACGACTGCGACAAACAAATCGGCACCGCGGAGAAATTGCAGGCGCACAAGGAAGCGCAGCTCCACCGTGCGTTTTCTATTTTTATTTTCAACAAAAATGGCGAGATGCTTTTGCAGCAACGCGCCTTTACAAAGTACCATTCTCCTGGAATTTGGGCGAACGCGTGCTGCGGGCATCCGCGGCCGGGAGAAACGCTCGAGACTGCCGTGCATCGACGCCTGCGCGAGGAGATAGGCATTGATTGCGCCCTGCGCAAACAGCTTGATTACACCTACAAAGTTCAGTTCGAGAACGGATTGACCGAGCACGAGTTCCTGCACGTCTTTGTCGGAACGTGCGATGAAACTCCGGCGCCGAATTCTGCGGAAGTACGGCAGGTCGCGTGGCTTTCAATCGGCAAAATAAAGGCAGAACTCAACGCACAACCGAAGAAATACGCGTTCTGGTTCCAAGAAAGCATGAAGCGGCTGTTTCCTTAGCAACATTTTTATACCGTCGCTAAAGCCCCTTATCATATGGGGCCAATGAACATTCCAGCTAGACTATCGATTCTAATTCCGGCGTACAACGAGCAGACGACCATCGCGCAACTGCTACAGAAAGTCCTCGATAGCCGCGTCGACCCCGCCAAGATTGTGAAAGAAATAATCATCATCAACGACGGCAGCAAGGACAAGACGCAGCAAGAAGCGGAGCGCTTTATCAAAGCTCATCTGAAATCAAAGATTATGCTCATCAACAAACCCAACGGCGGCAAGGGAAGCGCTATCCGCGAAGGCATCAAACGCGCCACGGGAGACATCATCATCATCCAGGACGCAGACCTGGAATACGACCCGGAAGATTACGCCGGACTTGTCGAACCAATCCTGCGCGGACTTGCGATGGTCGTCTATGGTTCTCGCTATTATTTACCCGGCCAGCGCCATGAGGCCTGGAGCATGCACACCAACAAGCATGGGCTCAAGTATCTCTCGTTCGCGGTCGGAGGAAGACTCATCACGTGGGCGACAAATATCCTTTACGGCACGCACCTGACGGACGAGCCGACGTGCTACAAAGTCTTTCGCGCGGACGTGCTAAAAAGCATCCCGCTGCAGTGCACAGGATTCGAGTTCTGCCCTGAAGTCACGGCAAAAGTCGCAAAGCGCGGCATCAGAATCGTGGAGATGCCCATCGCGTTCTATCCTCGCACCGTTGAGGAAGGCAAGAAAATCAAGTGGACTGACGGCATAGAAGGCATCTGGACGTTGCTTAAGTACTGGTTTTAATCATCGAAGCGCACTTGGCAAGCTCGCGAAGAGCGTTGCGCGACCGTCGGGAAGCAGGGTTTTCTTGTTCGCTTTGATGAATGACGGCACTTCAGTTTGTTTGAGGAAAAAGTACTGCTTGGCATCGAGGTTCAACTCATCTTTCGTGAGACGCACGTCGACAATCACGTCAAACATGCAGCTGTAGTCTTCCTCAGTTTCTTCATGCACACCAGTCAGCTGCAAAGTGATGATGTCCTTCGGGGTGATGTTGAGTTCGCGCGCCAGTTTCGCGTGAATCGCCTTTTCAATCACAATCGTGTCGTTCTCAACGGCGGCAAAACCAGAGAATGACGCGTCAATTTTGCCTGGATGGGAAACGTCAATCGGCCGGTTGCGCAGGATGCACGACCCGTCCTTGAGGTGCACGACTCCGCCGACGCACGAGACGCGCATGCCTGCCATCATTCCCTTTCGTAACGGATGCGCCGTTATCCCGGCGTATGTCTTGAATTCAGTCGGTTGGAACGTGAATGTCGTGCCTTGCGTGCTTGTGAGCGTGCCGAGCCCATTTGGTTTTGAGAAGACCTTTGGATTCTTTTTGGACAATGCGTTCCAGTGCTGCTCGATGATATTCGTTTCGAGCGGCGTGAACCGTGACGCGTAATCCGCGCCCTGCACGCGCGTCGTGACCGCGGAAAGCGGCACAGGTTTTGCCGGCAGGTAGAGGAAATGAATCATGCTGCCCTGTAGAGCAATTCCCTCTTTTTATAATGCTCGCTTCAACAGCAGAAACAGCTTCTCTCGTCGAACACTTCAGGGAAGCTCATATACCAATCAGAGTCACAGTCTGTACTTGACGTCATGAACACGGATTGCGTGCTTGCGCCAAACAATGGAGTGTCGACTTTCCAGCGCACCACAATTGCGCCCGTGCATTTCAAGCCCATGTTTTCACATGAAGAGGCGCACGTGCCTGTCCTGATGGCGGTCGTCGCGCACGGCTGGTTCATCCTGTTTTCGAGGACGTCGATGCGAGATTGCATGTCGAAAATTGTGTTAGTCATCTCGTCAAGACGCGGGTCTGCACAGCAACCGTCTTCAGTTGATGGCGTCGCTTCTGATGTGTCTGTTGTCTCAATTGCACCGAAAAGCTCAAAGAAAAAGTTTTTCCAGAATCCTGGTTTGATTTCAATCATATCGGTCGTTGCAACTGTTGCTTCCTGTGTGTTTTCGGACGAGCCAGTCTCGCCGCCTGCAGAAACGCCTCCTTCAACAGACTCTCCTGAAGTTCCTGAGGCACCATCATAGGCGGTAGATGCGCTTGATGATGACCCTTCTCTTGACGTGTTCGAAACGGTTTGTCGCATTTGCCCCTGCTGGGCCAAGTGCCCGGTAATCGATGCGCCCGTCAATGCGGCATGCGGCGTCGATGCTCCGACAGCGCCAGACAAAGCCAACTTCGACGCGTACTTCACGGCCCAACCGTCATGAAATGGCGAGGATGAGACTGCAATTGCCGCCGCGAGCAGGATGGAAACGAGAATGATAGGAGTATGGTTGGGTTTCATTTTAGCAGCACACGCAGAATATCCTTTTCTTTCTTGAAGAGCCGTCTCCCATCGTCATAAAGACGTCTCCTCTGGCTTCTTGGCAAGTGTTAAGTTGCGTCCAGGACGTGTCTTCAGTCCAGCGGCCATCGTCGTATTCTATTGGCTGCGACCACGTTGTCATGCTGAATGCGCATGCTCGCGTGTCGCAAGCATTGTCGCACGTCCAGGCAGCATCGCGCACAGTGTTGTCGATGACAGTGATTGAGCAACCGCTTGTTGTCTCTTTGTCAGAATTTGCGCGCAGCAATCTTGACCAGCGCGACACGTCTTCAGTGTTTGTCGTCGCGTGACCGGTTATGCCTGGCGCTGATGATACGCCGATGGCGATTGCAATGAAGAGTGAAAAGACAAATAGAGGATTATGGTTGTGTTTCATGTGCAGCACGTGCACTCGCGGAACGGCTTCATGGGTAAGTCCTCATCGCGATCACTGCTTTGATAGCTTGGCTCTGTTGTCCAGCATCGCGGAACAGTATCATCATAGCACTGGCTGGGCGCGCAAACGTCGTCATGCGCACGCAGGTCGCCAAGGTCACGAATAACCGCGCCATAACACTTGCGGTTTTTTTCGGCGCAAAACTGATTGCAAGACACAGAAAGCGAAATCAGCCAGCCGTCACAATCGCGCGGCGGCAGAGCGGGATTTTTCAGCTTCGCCATCGCTGTTTCGAGCTCTGAACGACGAGAGCTGCAAGAACTAAGGCTTGATTGCGCCGCGCCTTTCTCGTATCCGCAATCCCGAACATCAGTCTCGAGCCTTGTAACATCTGCCTTGAGAGTGTCGCTTTCTGTCCGGCAGAAACCCAATCTGATATCGCACGGTATTCTCTCATCGATGATTTGTTGAGCAAGCTCATCGTCGATTAAATCAGGTTCGGAGACTGCGACTTCATCATCCATGCGATTGCCGGTTGTAGGCGCCTCAGTCGACGATTCTATACCCAGGTCTATGGCCGATTCATCTTCCACTGCCTTGAAAAAAATCTTGAATAGTTTTTCCCAGAAAGATTGGACTTCTACATCTACTGCGTCATCATTAGTTGCGAAACCAGTAATCGCCATTTGTGAAGCATATTTCACTTTCCAACCGTCATGGAATGGGGAAGAAGACACGGCAATCGTGACCGCGAGAAGGATAGCGACGACCGTTATTGTAGCGTGCTTGACCATACAACCTCTTTGACGACAATGCAGCAGAATCTATATAAAAAGGCTCTGGTTGCGTGAGGTCGTGGCTTTTCTCATTGCTCCTCGACAAAGCTCGCCAGGAACAGTACGTTCTGTGCACGGTGCAAGGCTGCTCGCTGGATTGAGCGAAGCGAAATCCTGCTGTAGTGTGCGCCTCCAGATGGCGATTCATCTGAGCGCAAGCTTTATAATAGAGTGCAGAAGAACTTCGAGTAATGAAGCGAAGCTCACGACGCTGGAAGAAGAAAGGCCAAATGCGTTGGAAGTGGCAACGGAAACGCATGAAGAAGCAAAAGAGAAAGCGTGCAGCGCGCACTGCCGGCTAAGATTCTTGATGCGTTTTTTCTTTTTGGGATCTAGAAATTCCTGATTTTTCGCCCAAAAATAGACTCTTTAAAACCTCGACGATAGCTTTATATACTACCTGCTGGCTCCAAAGATTGTTCTTTTCCGTTGTTGGGAGAGAATACGTGCAGAACGTTCGTTCTGCTGTACCACCGAACCCGAAGGTTCGGTTGGTATTCATCACCAACAGACTGTCCGTTCACCACCTAGGTGGGAGGCGCTACAACGCGCGCCGTGTTGACAGATGTGCGAAATCGATTTTGTCGTCGGCAGACGCTTTGTTTTGCCAACGAACCTGCAAAGGGTATTGATGGAGTCATCGTCATGAGTGCGCGTACTCTAAAGTCGCGCATGATGAACACAGTCAACCTGTCAATTCAAAGTAATTGATGTTTTTAGAGATGCTCGTCGAACAGCGGTTCGACGGCATCCCGGACGTAAGACGTCCGTGAGATTCTTGCGACCAAATAAAAAGTAAATATATTGACGTTCGCGGCAAACACAATACAAATTGTGCATATACGACGTCACTTGCAGTCCGATTTAATTCGGAAGGCAAACAAGTTTGCGTCGAGAAATCGACGAACTCACAAAGCGAAGCTTTGTGACAATTCCTTGTTTATCCTGCAAGCGGTTGCTGCTATCTGAATTCCGTTAAGACATGCAAGTCTATGCCGCAAGGCATGGCAAACCGCTCAGTAACACGTCGATAACGTTCCTTCAGGTTCGGGATAACCTCGGGAAACTGAGGATAAGACCGGATAGGGCACGGATGCTGGAACGCACCATGCCCCAAAGGCAACGCCTGAAGATCGGTCGGCGGCGGATTAGGTCGTTGGCGGTGTAATGGACCACCAAGCCGAAGATCCGTACGGGCCTTGAGAGAGGGTGCCCGGAGAGGGACACTGAGATACTGGTCCCAGCCCCACGGGGTGCAGCAGTCGGGAAAACTTCGCAATGCGCGAAAGCGTGACGAGGGGATTCAGAGTGCTTAGGAATTATGTTCCTAGGCTTTTGCCAAGGGCAAAAACCTTGGCGAATAAGTGGTGGGCAAGACTGGTGCCAGCCGCCGCGGTAACCCCA
>CAYHVU010000057.1:0-6360 GCA_964360075.1 uncultured Methanosarcinales archaeon | reverse complement strand
CCCTGAAGAGTAACGTTTATAAATACTGAAAGGTTGTTCTCTAGCAGAGAGTTCAAAAAAGGTGAATCAATGGTAGACAACATGCCCGCTTCTGATGATAACTACGAGTTAGTCCCGTATCGAGAAATTCAGGACCTGAAGGACGAATTGAGGCGTTTGAAGGACGTGCCCATCCCTTCCACGAAGAAGCTCCAAGTCACAATGGACGACCTTGCTTCAAAAGTCGACCGCATCACGGCTATCTTTGAGGAAGCAGGCCACCAAATCCAGGTTGAAGAAGGCGGACTCACGTTCCAAGAGAAGATGAAGCCGTTGCTCGAAAAGATGAACAAGGTCTTGGAGCAGAACTCGGAAATCGCGAAAGGCATAGTCGCAGTTGCGGACCTCATCAACGAGTTGAAGAACCGCATGGAAGAAGGCTTCACTGTGAAGAAGGAAGAGTCGCTGCCCTCGGGCGACACCATGTTCAGGCCAGAACCTGACTTCAAGACTTTCGCGCCATTGAGTCCGCCGCCCAGAATGGGCGCGCCTATGAGTCCACCGCCGATGCCGAACGCGCCCAAGAGAAAGCTGGGATTCTTCTGAACATGTGTCGCCGAATGATGGAGAAAAACGTGAATAGCAACATTCGGCGAGCACATTTAGCCATCGCTCGCATGAATTTCGGAGGCGATGTCTAAATGTTCCCGGGCGTTGACGCAACAAAGGCACAGACGCTCTTTCATTACTGCGGTCACGCGACTCGCAGACTCGTGGAACGAGACTACGTGAAGCGCCAGCTCGAAGACCAGATTCTCAAACTGCGCAAAGTCGCGAACAAGGACGTGAAAGGCAAGCTCGACGAGCTCGAACGCCAAATCTCAGCCACCATTGAGATGGAAAGGCGCATCACCAAGCATCAAGGCGAAGAGGACACTTTCCACCGCAAACTCAAGGACAAGATGGACATCCTCGAAAAGAGATTAGGTGTGTTCTTGGAGAACAGGGAGGCACGCGCAGAACGCATACGCTCACTTGAACGCAAAGTGCTGGAAAGACTCTCGACAAAATCACAGAAGATAACTCTCGTCAGAGACGACTTGAAAAAATTAGAAAAGATGCACAAGGACTTGGCACGCTCGGGCAAGCACAAGAAACAGTTAGGAATGGTCAACGACAAGATAAAAGACTTGAAATCACGGTTAAGGACGCTTGAGACGACTTAAACGTCTCTCGCAAGCACGGTCCTTCTATTGTTCTCTTTCGACCTTCGAATGGCTTCCTTCACCAAATGCTCTGCCTTGACGTTCAACGCCGCGATGAAGTCACCACCGACATTGATTTCGCCGCACAAATCCTTCACTTTCGATTTGACGATTAACATAGGGACACCTCGAGGAGTTAAGATGATTGGTGGTTAAAAGGTTTTCGCGAGAAAGGCTTCTGGAGTGAGCATTTCTATGCCCTTGTATTCCTTCAATACGAGCAAGTCCTTGTCCCGCGTGATGATCGCTTTTGCTCTGCCGGAGATGGCGCAGGCAAGAATTGGATTGTCCTTTGGGTCGCGGCTTATCGCTTGTATCTCTTCAGGACTGATTTTTGTTGCGACCGCGATGAAGGTATAGAGCATTTCTTTTGCTTCGTCTGCGTCAACATTGAATTTGTCCTTGGGATTGGTTAGCGTTCGTTCTAGTTCATCGAGAATGTATCGCGTTATGAGCAATTCATGCTTTCCATCCAGCACAGTGCGCAGAACTCGATAAGGTGCGCCATTCCAGAAGATGCTGGCGAGCAGCACATTGGTATCTGCTACAATCCTCATTTGCGTCGTTTCGGAAGATCTTCCTCAGTCAGGCCTTTCTTCTTTGCGAACGCAACACCCCAGGAATGGACGCGTTCAAAGAGCTCGCGAGCAGAAGGCGCGTTGAGCTTTTTCAGCACAATCGTGTCCTTTTCTCCTGCGATGGCGAAGAGCTCCCCTTCTTTCAAGCCAAGATGCTCTCGAATCGTCTGGGGAATGACGAGTTGCCCTTTTGACGATAGTTTTGTAATTTCGGTTTCTATCATAGTAAGAAAGTAAGATTATCTTATATATAAATGTTTCTCTTCACACAATATTTAAATAGCCTACAGAAGGTAATGACGAAATGAACCTCGCATTCGAAATCCGTAAGTTCGCGTTGCACAACGCTGTCAAGTATGATGGCAAGGCAAATCCAGGTTCGGTCATCAGCAAGATTCTCGGACTTGGCCCTACACTGAAAGCCAAGATGAAGGAAGTGTCAAAAGAGGTCGCGGCAATCGTGAAAGAGGTCAACGCGATGAAGCCGGCAGCGCAGCTTGCAGAACTGCAACAACTCGCGCCTGAGATGCTGGAAGACAAGCAAGTCGAAGAAAAACCAAGGGAGCTTCCGGAATTGCCGCACGCGCACATGGGCAAAGTCGTGACGCGCATGCCGCCAGAGCCGAGCAAGTATCCGCATCTTGGCCACGCAATGGCATTCCTTGTCAGCTATCTTTTTGCAAAAAAGTACCAAGGCAAGTGTCTCTTGCGTTTCGAGGACACGAACCCTGAAAAATCAACCGCTGACTTTTTGCAGGCCATCCGTGACGATCTCGCGTGGCTGGGCATCAAGCCTGACGGTGAAACCATCATGTCGAACGAGATGAAGCTCTTTTATCACGCCGGCGAGACGCTCATCAAGACAGGCTATGCGTATGCATGCTTCTGCAACCAAGACATCATGCGAGATTTGCGCTTCAAGGGCGTGGGCTGCGCGCACCGTGAGACTCCTGTTGCAGACAACCTCAAAATCTGGAATGACATGATCAACAAAAAGTGCAAAGAAGGCGAAGTAATCATCAGATTCAAAGGAGATATGAGCTCGAAGAACGGCGTCTTGCGCGATCCCGTGCTGTATCGTATCGACGTACACACGCATTACTTGCAAGGCGACAAGTACGCGATCTGGCCGTTGTACGACATGGCAAGCGTTGTGATGGAAGAACACACCGGCGTCACGCACGTGATGCGCTCGGCAGAATTCGTGCTGCGCGCGGCGTTGCACGACCAGTTGCGAAAGTGCCTCGGCTACCGGGATTTGACGATTTTTGAGTTCGGGCGCTTCAACGTCATCGGTGCAACCACGAAAGGTCGTGAGATCCGAGAAATTGTCGAAACCAGCAAGATGGGATGGGATGATCCGAGATTGGTGACACTCAGAGCATTACGCCGACGCGGCATCACGCCCGAGGCTATCCGCGAATTAGTGATGGAAGTCGGATTGAAACGCGACCAAGCGAATATTGACTTTACAATGATTGCGAGCATTAACAGAAAATTGATTGATCCGCAAACCAAACGCTACTTTTTTGTGCAAGATCCGATAAAGATTCAAATTACAAAAGCACCCACGAGAGAAGTGTCGCTTCATTTGCACCCCGAGCACGCCGACTGGGGAAATCGTAAATTTGTGACGCATGATACTTTTTTCATCAGCAAGAAAGACCACGACGCTTTGTTGAAGGGCAAATTGTACCGTTTGATGGAGTGCCTCAACTTTATGATGACTGCGAAAGGCTTTGAGTTTGATTCGCAGGACGTCGACGCGTACCGCAAGCACGGAGAATCCATCATGCACTGGCTGCCTGCAGAGCATGCCCATGATTTGGTCGAAACAGAAGTCGTGATGCCGGACGCTACAATTGTCAAAGGTTACGCAGAACACGACGTCAAGAGCTTGAAGGTCAACGACGTGATTCAGTTCGAACGCTTCGGGTTCTGCAGATTGGACAAGATTGACGGCGACAAAAGATACTTCTGGTATACGCACAAATAACTTTATAAGCGCTCTTGAGCTCGTTTCGTCATGGAGACACCATCCAAGAAAGAAGTCTGGAGTTGGGCGTTCTATGATTTCGCGAACTCAAGCTACGGCTTTGTCGTTGCCTCAATGTTGTTTCCTATCTTCTACCGCACGTTCCTCGCCGGCAACACCGGCCAAGCCGACTTTTACTGGGGATTGAGCTTCGGCATCAGCGTCGCGCTCGCGGCGTTGGCGTGCCCCATCATCGGCGCACTGGCCGACCACGCCAAGAACAAGAAAGAATTATTGATTATCAGCACCGTGCTCTGCATCATCGGCACGTCACTCCTGTACTTCACGCCGTCAATGGGCTTGCTCGCGGCAAGCATTCTGTTCATCTTGACCAATTGCATGTACACCATCGGCGCAGTATTATATGATAGTTTCTTGATGGACGTTGCGACGTATCACAACAAAGGACGCGTTTCGGGATTTGCCTGGGGTTTTGGCTACATCGGCGGACTCGTGGCATTGATTGTGCTCATCCCTCTGTTCATCAAAGGATTTGAAGGTCCGAATCTCTCAACCTATTTACTGACGTTTCCGGGCACGGCGCTCTTTTTCCTCCTCTTTGCGTTGCCGGCATTCATTTTTCTGCGCAGTCATCGGCATCAGGCAGCAACCGTCACGGTCGGTCAAGCGCTGCCTGCGGCCTTTCGCTCACTCTTCGAAACGCTCAAGAACTGGCGAATGCACAAGAACGTGCTTCTGTTCTTGGCTGCCTTTTACTTGCTGAGCGACGGACTGAATACGATCTTTTCTTTCACTGCCATTTACGCGACCGTCACGCTCGGACTGACCGTCATCAAGACGATGCTCGTCATCGCGACCGTCTACATCGTCGGATTTCCTGCTACCTTAATCACAGGCAGACTTGCGGATCGTTTCGGCTGTAAACCCGTGATCATGGCAAGCGCCATTGGCTGGATTGTCGTGGTCATCCTCTTGATGCTCAAGCCCTCCTTTGGGTTGCTGCTGGGCGTCGCCGTGCTCACTGGCATTGTCATCGGGTCGTCGCAAGCTCCCGCGAGAACGCTCCTCGCGAAACTGGTGCCGGCAGACAAAGCGAGCCAGTTCTTCGGCTTCAATGGACTGGCGAGCAAGATTTCGGCCAGTCTTGGGCCAGTGCTTTTCGGCGCCGTATCGTGGTGGTCGGGAAGCCAAGTCGTTGCGCTGGCAAGCATCATTCCGTTCTTTGCCGCCAGTATTTTGGTGCTGCTGTTCGTCCGTGAGAACACGATTCAGTCGTAAACATCCACGTGAGCGTCATCCAGCAAGAACCACGTTGGTGTGTCCGGCACGGCGGTGTTTGACGTGCTGGTGTTGCCGAAATACAGATAGTCGACCGCAGAGGCTGTCTTTGTCGGTACGTCTTGGTTCGCGAGCGCTGTCTGGTTTACCAAGCTCTCAATGCCATATGGTGAGGAGTTCAAAATTCCTTGCAGACGCATCAAAAAGCTCGGGCTGTCGTTGTGTGCCAGATAATATCCTTGCGAGATATGATTGAGCAGGTTCGCGGTGCTGTTTCCAACGATAAAGTTCTCGTACGGCGTCTGGTTGATGACATTCGTGACGCGGCCGTAGGAGTTCAGCAAATAGACCGGATCCTCGAAACCGACAATGCTCACAATGGTGCTGCCTGTGTGGTCGTCCTCAAAGCTCGCAAGTCCTGACGTGTCGGAGAGGGTGAGATGAGCATCTGCCGTGACCTTGAGGTCCCATGGCGAGACCTGCTCGAGCGTGATGCTCTCCAATTCGATGTTGAGCGTCAAACCGATGCTTGCGGCCTGCGCTTCGATGCGATTCCTCCACGCGGTAAGCGTTGCGTTCTCCACAATCCCGAGCGACTCTCCATTGTAGGTGGCGTTCATCAACGCCGCGGAGAACGCACCGTTAATGTCGTCAAGGAACACGCCCTTTTCAATCATATAGTCTTCCAATCCGAGGATGGTGCGGAAACTGCCGATGTTCAATGCACGATCAAAATCCTTCTTCGTGTCCGAGAGAAAATGGTCGAGCGTGAGGATTCTCGTCTGCACGGCGTGGCCGTTCGTGTCCTGCTTTGTCACGGCCATCAGCGTGATGATGGCAAAGCCTGCCAACAAGATGGCTGTAATCGTGAAAAACAGCCCACGATCGCCTAACGCCACGCGCGCACCTCGACGATTGCCGGGCCCCACAACGAGGGAACGTTGCTCAATCCTGCCGTATCAGTGCCGATTTCTGATGCGTTGATGAACTGGCCGAGCTGGTCCTTCAGGCGCTGGATTGCGTCTGCGATGGCTTCAGCTTCCGTATCAAACGCGTTGCCGTACGGCACGATGGTGTCGACCAATGCCGTCGTGAAGACGAGCGAGTTGAACGGGTCGACGCCGTACCCTGAACCAAATCTGAGTTTGTAACTGTTCGAGCCGTTCACGACCGCGCCTTTTGCCTGATTAAATCCCATGCGCGCGAATTCTTTGATGAGCGGCTGGGTGGGATGCTTGTAGAGGCTGATTCCATTCGAGGTCGC
>CAYHVU010000056.1:0-6401 GCA_964360075.1 uncultured Methanosarcinales archaeon | reverse complement strand
GAACGAGTGTAAGGTTTTTAAACTGTAGTCGGCAAAGCCACACTATGTCGTACGATCCAAAAGCGGTGGAACTGGCAGTCCGAGCTTTTTGGGACACGCACAAGATTTACGCAAAAGCCAAGGACAAGGTCAAAGGCAAGACTCCATTCTACTTCCTTGACGGGCCGCCGTACACGTCAGGCAAGGTCCACTTGGGCACGAGCTGGAACAAGACACTCAAAGACATGTTCTTGCGTCACAAAAGGATGTCAGGCATTGATGTCTGGGACCGCGCAGGGTATGACATGCACGGTCTGCCAACCGAGAACAAGGTAAGGCAAAAGTTCAACGTCAAAAACAAGAAAGACATCGAGAACTTCGGCATCGCGAAATTCAACGACGAATGCGAAAAGTGGTGCGTCGACATGATGCACGTGATGAACAAGACTTTCACCGAGCTTGGCGTCTGGATGGATTTCGAGAACGCGTACCAACCAATCACGCGACAATACATCAATGGAGAATGGTTCCTTATCAAGAAAGCGCATGACGGCAAACGACTGTATCAAGGTTTGAAAACAACACCGTGGTGCAGTCATTGCCAGACAAACTTCGCGAAGCACGACTTGGAATACGCGACAGTCACGGACGACTCCATCTTTGTCAAGCTTCAAGTGAAAAACAAACCAAAAGAGTTCCTAATCATCTGGACGACAACGCCGTGGACCATTCCGCTGAATTTGGCAGTCATGGTCAATCCTGAAATTGATTATGTCAAAGCAGATGTCGAAGGAGAAGTCTGGGTGATGGCAAAAGCTTTGGCTGGCGCTTTAGTCAACGCAGTTGCTGAAAAGCAGATGAAGATTCTGGAAGAGTTTAAGGGTCAAACGCTTGTGGGTGTTGAATACATTCATCCGTTCTCGGACGTAATCAAAGAGTACGCAGAGCTCAAGAAGAAACACGTCAAAGTGCACACGGTCATCGCGAGCACAGAATACGTCGACACAAGCGTAGGCTCTGGCTTGGTGCATTGCGCGCCTGGCTGCGGTCCTGAAGACTACGAAGTCGGGCACAAGAACGGCTTGCCTGCGTGGAATGTCGTCGATGAACGCGGGCTTTTCCCTGCAACAATGCATGAATTCGCGGGCTTGCAAGCGAAAAAGGATGATGCAAAGTTCACGGAAGCGCTGAAGAAGCGCAACGCAATCATCGCGTCAACAAAAGTTCAGCACGAATACGGCCATTGCAATCGCTGTCACAATCCAATCATCTTCCGAACCACAAACCAATGGTTCTTCAGGATTGAAGACTTGAAAGAGCAGATGCTTGAAGAGAATAAGAAAATAACTTGGGTTCCAGATTCCGCTTTCAACGCGTTCGAGTCATGGCTCAAGAATTTGCGAGACAACTCCATCAGCCGGCAGAATTTCTGGGGCACACCGATGCCTATCTGGATGTGCGATGCCTGCAAAAAATACGATGTTTTCGGCACGGTGGAAGCGGTAGAGGCAAAAGCCAAGAAAAAAACTGCCAAATTGCACCGTCCGTGGATTGACGAACTGCATTACGCGTGTTCTTGCGGAGGCGTCAAGAAGCGCGTGCCTGACATTCTCGATGTTTGGGTGGATGCAGGAACTGCGGCGTGGAACTGCCTTGATTATCCTGAAAAGAATGATTTGTTCGACAAATATTTCCCGGCAGGCTTCATTTTGGAAGGAAAGGACCAGATTCGCGGCTGGTTCAATTTGTTGATGGTGGCTTCAATGATTGCGTTCGGCAAGCCGAGCTTCAAAGCAGTGTATATGCACGGCTTCATCGAGGACGCGGCCGGCAGAAAAATGTCGAAATCATTAGGCAACCAGATCGAGCCTGAAGAAGTCGTAAGCGTGTATGGCGCGGACACTTTACGTTACTACCAAATCGGTTCTTCCGCGCCGGGGATGGATCAAGCGTACAACCAGGAAGATGTCAAGCTCAAATACAAGAACTTGCTCGTGCTGTGGAACGTCCATCAGTATTTGATTGACATGGTTGAGCAAGGCGCAAAGCCTGCGGAAACGTTTGAGAAAAACATGCCTGAGAATTATATTCTGAGCAAGCTCAACACGACAATCACTAACGTCACGAAAGCGTTTGACGCGTTTCATCTGAACGAAGTGCCGTGGCTGATTGAAGAGTTGTATCTCGAGCTTTCACGCACCTACATTCAATTAGTCCGAGACAAGGATGACAAGAACGCGGTTGTGTCGACGCTCGCGAAAGTGTTGCTTGACATGCTTGTGTTGCTCGCGCCTGTCGCGCCATTTATCACCGAACAAATGTATCAGAATCTCAAAACTCCCCTTGGATTGAAGGCAGAAAGCGTGCACTTGCTGTCGTGGCCGAAGGCAAATCCAAAGGAAGCAAATTCTACCTTGGAAACGCAGTTCGGCATTGCGAGCAGCGTGATGCAGGCAGTCCTTTATGGCAGAGAGAAGATAAAATTGGGCGTTCGCTGGCCCATCAAGGGAGTCATCGTGCTCTCCACGAACGAGAACGTAAAGAAGGCCGTGACTGCGTTGCAAGACGTAATCAAGACGCAAACGAACGTCAAACATGTTTCCGTGCAGGAAACCTTTCCTGAAGTCAAGGAAGAAGTGCACGTGAACTCTGGCGCGTTAGGAAAGCAGTTCAAGAAAGACGCCCCTGCCATCTTGTTGGAAGTCAATAAGCGTCATTCAACGCTCGCACACGAACTGAAAGCCGGGAGCGTCAAAATCAAGATTGCATCAGGCGAATTTTCGCTCACGAACGAGCACTTCACGTTCACGCGCTCTGTTCCGTCACACTTGATTGAGGTGCCGTTCCCGGATGGCATCGTCTACGTAGATCATGAAGTCACGCCAGAACTCGAAGCAGAAGGCTTCAGTAGGGAAGTCACGCGACGCGTGCAAGAATTCCGAAAGAAGTCAGGTTTGGAAAAGAAGGACGTCATTGAGCTCTATCTCGAGTGTTCTGATGAGCTTGTCGCAATGCTGAAACCGTGGACAAATAGCATGCAAGAGAAAGTCAACGCAAAGGCGATTGCGGTGGATGTTCAGGCACCGGCCAAGAAGCATACTTTCCGTTCGACGGAAGAGCTGAAGGGCCAGGTGTTTTCGGTGCATCTGAGTGTGGTCTAGGGCTGCGGGATGCTTGCAGGATGACCGTTGAACTGCTTGGCTGTTCAGCAGTGGGATCCGTACGTGTCGCGACGTATTGCAAAAAGCGGTGCAGCAAGTGCATGGAAGGCACAATTTTGCCACGCGTCCAGAGATAGATATCAACGAGCTTGTGGATGCGAGACGCACCTTGGTCATCGATCCAATAATTCTCGACTTTCATTTCGGCTTCGATATTGTCGTCTTCAATTTGAGACAGCCCTCCCTCCCACGCGATAAGGGAGTCGAGGTTAAGAGGGGGCTTGAACAGGACAAGTCGTGTCTCATCGACTTGGTTCGAACCGCCTGGTCCGCGCTCGAGCAAGCTGAAGGAATCGAAAAACAAGCCATAATGCGCCTGCTTGACTGGTTCTTCAATCCAGAAATAATTTGCCGGTCGCACATCAGGGTCGTGAGGCGAAATCATGTAAGGTCGTACTCGTGAAGCTTTCCTTTCGCTGGGCTTGAAGGTGCTGGAACGTATTTCGTAAAGCGCGTAAGGGGCAACGATTTCTGGCTTTGAGCCATCGGAACGCTCGTCCTTTGTTTCATCCTCGAGCCAGCGCGCAAAACGCTTGCGGAATTCGGTCCTGACGAGCTTGGAATCGAAAGAAGGGTCGCGATGCAAGGCGACGTTCTTCAGCTCACGCCTGGTCGGCGTCAAGATAGGCATGGGGTGGTTGGTATTCTCCAAGTATAAATATGCCTCGACACAAAACCATTAAAAACTCAGCTTACAACTTTTAGGCGATGCGAGAAACTCCTTTGGCTGAGCTCACGTTGCGGAAGTACGAAAAGCCATATGATGTTCGCGGCCGGGAATTGGTAAAGAAAATCTGTCTTTCGCTAGGTCTTTTGCAGCCGGGTGATTCAAGGGATGTTATCGTTGATGTCTTTGATGCGTTGTTGCGCGCAAAAGACGGGATGTCTTCTGAAAAGATTGAAGCACGCGTGAAAGAGTCCAGAAAGCTCGCGAAAGTGCAGATGAAAGGCATCGCACCGTCTAATATCCGTCGTCAGTTGAAGCGTTTGCGCGACCTGTATCTGGTCGAGAAGCAGGGCAACACGTATCGCATCGCGGAGAACGCAAAACTGCTCGATCTCTTCGAAGAGAAAATAGAGAGGTTCTATCTCGCTACGATACTGGAACGCATCAAAGAATATCTCAGATTGATGGATCAGTTACGCTGATGTCTTGCGAAGATAGAAGCGGACTTCTCGTTCGGTGACGACTTTGCCGTACTCTTTCTTGATTGCTTCCAGGTATTCCTGCACGCCTTCAATCGTTTCGCGCGATTCAATCGTTTCGGCACGATGGATGGCAGCGTACAATTCCAATTTCGATTGTTCTTCACTCATGCTCTTCTTTCCCAGAGGACCCTTTAAAAAGCTTGTGGTTGTATCTTCTGGAAAGTGACAAGTGAAGAAACATTTAAAAGCGCGGTTTCAGGCAAACAGAGCATGGCATCGGGGCTCACGAGACGCGAATTCTTGGTTGGTGCGGGCTGCACAATCGCGGGTCTTGCGGCTTATTTCATCGGCAAGGCAGCGTACCAGGCAGGTCCCGGAAAGTCTTCGGGACAGCTGCTGTTTGAGCAGTTTCCTGCCGAGGTACCCGGCGCAAAAAAGGTCGAAAAATATCCCTGGAAGAACGCGGACGTGACACTCGTTCACGTTGCACAGTCGCATAACACGCTTAAGGACGGTCCAGGACTTGAAAGCGCGCTTGATGACCCGAAACTGCGCGAAGAGTGGACAAAGCACGTTCGTGACGTCAACGCGTGCCAACGCGACGTGTTGCGCATCCTTGAATTTCTTGAGAAGAACTATGGAGTGAAGGAGACGTACTCGGAGAGCGTCATCGTTGAGTCTCCGCTCACGACAAAACAGGACGCGCAACGGCTGTATGCTTGGCGTCTCAGTCTCTTGGACAGGATGCGCGTCTTTGATTTCGACGTCGCGGATACCTATAATGAGCTGCTGCAGTTGGACATCAAAAAGGCTCAAAAGGCCGCGACCATCAATGACTCCATCAGGTTCAACGAGCTCATGGACCGTGCCGAACAATTCAAGTATTATGTTGGCGCGGATTTGTTGCTGGCGCACGTCGGCAGGATTACGATGCTGCCTGCTGAAACCAAGGCCGCGTGGGACGAGGCGCAACGCTTGGGCGGTCCTGCGACTGCGGATCTGCGCGAGAATATTGCCATCGACCTTGCATCGCAGGGCAATGGCCTGATGCGTGTCGTTGTCTATGGTGGGGCGCACAATTTCGTTGACAATCTGGAGAGATGGAACGCCAAGAATCCTTCGCGCGCAATGCACTGCATCGTCATCACGCCCACGTCGTTAATCTAGTCCCACAATCCTTAAATAGTTTCGAAACCGTAATTCTCCCATGTTCGAACTGCCGTCACGTCCGAAACCAAATGCGCCTGTCGAAGAGAAAAAGGAAGGCAACTGCCAAAAGTGTTCCGGTCGCATGATTAAGAATTTCGCTTCGATTTCCGGCAACGCAAAGTACATCAACTGGGTATGCGAAGACTGCGGGCATAAGGAAATCAAGTGTTTGGGCGTGCTGAAGTAAGTTCTCCAGTGCTTAACAAAGCTTAAAAGTAAGTTCATCACCAACAGAGTATGGTCTACCCGCCTCGCGAGGACTCGCATTTGATGGCTGACCAGGTTCGGAAGTTTGCGAGAGGTGTTGTTCTTGACATGGGCACGGGTTCTGGATATCAGGCGGAAGCTGCTTTAGAGATGCCACAAGTAGAAAAAGTCATCGCTGTAGACAAGAATCCGAAGGCCGTCAGCCACTGCAAGAAGTCTGTGCGAAAAAGAAATCTCGAATGCTTCACGAGCGATTTGTTCTCCGCGTTCAAGGGAAAGAAAGCTGAAATAAAGTTTGATACCATCATCTTCAACCCGCCTTACCTGCCTGCGGATGGCAAAAAGCACGATTCTGCGCTCATCGGTGGCAAGAAAGGGTATGAAACGATTGAGCGCTTCCTGGACCAGGCGCCGAGGTTCCTGAAGCACGACGGTTGTATGTTGTTATTGTTTTCGAATTTGACGCACAAGCACAAGGTCGAGGAACTCATAGCATACAACGGATTGGACTTCAAGCCCGTGGCAAGTTCGAGAATGTTCTTTGAAGAGTTATTTGTCTACTTGATTACCAAAAATGAAGCCGCGAAGCGCTTGGAACCGTTGGGGTTCACGGACGTGCACTACTTCGATGACGGC
>CAYHVU010000055.1:0-6660 GCA_964360075.1 uncultured Methanosarcinales archaeon | reverse complement strand
ATCCTGAATTGGCGCAAGACCGCATGAAAGCTCTTTATGAACATAAGTGGTACCAGAAATCATGGATTGACAAGCGTTTGCGAGGCATAAAGCGAACCGAAGGTTCGCGTGTGCCAGAGAACCTTAAGGTTCTCTTGGCATTGCAATACGGCAGGACCTCCCTGATGAATGGAAGAAACGAGGCGTCACGAAACAGGAAGATTTCGCGATACTCACGGCAGAGATCTCAAAAGCGACGTTTGGCATGACTCCTGCGGAGTACAAGAAATTCAAAGGGCTAGATAAAGAGAATTTGCGCGACCATATGCACGACCTTGAACTTATTTTCACGATGCTCGGGGAGGCGTCTACTTCTGAGATTGAGAAAGTTGATGATCCAAAATCGCTTCCTGAACATAAAAAGGTGGCGATAGAAGGCGGAACGATTGCGAAAGACGCAAGGATTGCGCTTGAAAAGAAGACGAAGAGAAAAGTCAGCAGCAGCGAGAATTATCGTTATCAGAAAAAGATTGAATAACTAAAACTTTCAGAGAAAAAAAGCCAAAATCGTCTCGCGCTTCTTTCACGCCGGCTCATTTTAGGATGCTTGCGTTCATTCAATTTCAATCACAATCCGATTGTTCCCTTGCTTCGCGATGGTGACTTGCTCGTTGCCTTTCAGATGCAGGTCCTTCTCGATGTCCGTCGGAATCCGCAGCACGGTGCCGCGCGCGCTCCTGCTCAGCTTTCGGTGGAGCTTCAAGGGCTGTCCCCAGACGCCGAGCTTTTGCGCGACCGAAATCATCGGCTGTAATTCCTTCTCGTTGATGTATTCTTCTCTACAGTGCGTGCAGCGTTCTCCCTTGACGACGAAGATGTATCCGTCAAGATTGCTGGTGATGTCATCGACTTCCACGAGCTTTCCTTTTTCGCAAACAGGGCAGTTTTTCATAGTCTTTTTCCTCCTTGGGAACCGGTGATGCACAGGAGTTTCTTGTCGGCCTCAAAATAGACGCTGATTATCTTTTTGTAGCCTGATTTTTGGATGTACATCTCAAATTTCTTCTTGCCGACCTTTTCTATCTTGTAGGCGCCGCAAATGGCATCGCGGAGCATAGGAACGTTCCAGCCCAAGATGCGCATCCAGCCCGTGGCAAAGTGTTTCGTGGCAACGATGGTGACCGTATCTATGTCCCACGGAACTTTCATTACATTATCACTATCTTTTCATCATATATAAATGTTGTGTTGCATAATTGGTGCTAGTCTTTGAGGACTAGCACGTATGCTCTTTTGCCAAGCCATTTCTTTTGCGCGTCTACTTTGGCGGATCAACGAGTTATGCAACACAGCAAGAAATTAGGCTTTTAAGGGATCTATGCGTTTGACTGCAAACCCATCAAAATCTTTATCTGCAGAAATGATTTGTGAAATGTTCGCCGCGTCCATGGTGACCAGGTGGACTGCGTCAGCTCCGGAGAGCCTGCGTTCATCTGCCGAACGTCGGATAAGGAATAGGTTGAGATCAATCCACTTGATGGGCAACGCCAAGACAGCATCTGTCATGTAGCCCACATCGATCTTGCTCTTTCGCGCGAATTTCTTGAGCACGTGAACGAATTCGAGGAGCACTACGGTGGAGCATGAAACTTCGCGTTTGCCTTGCTGAACTTCTCGCAGGATTTTTGCGCACGCAGCACCATACGTCGGATCATGCGTGAATGCGTAAATGAAAATGTTGGTGTCAAGATACGCTACCATGAGCCGAAGAGCTCCTCGCGTGCTTCCTTGACGAGCTTGACCGCGTCAACGCGTATTCGTGGGCCTGACAGAAGAACTTTGATGGGGTCCTTGATGGCGGGTTTCGCATTTACTACAACCACTGTTTTTAGCAGGTGCCATTCGAGCTCCTGTCCTGCGTGGAGTCCGAGCGCGTCGCGTATGTATTTTGGGACTGTTGCCTGGTATTTTGTTGTCATTCGCGTCATAGGTATTACTGGTAATACTTTTTCGTTTATAATGGTTTCCATATCGTATGGGAAGCATCCGTGTTTTAAGTGTCTTGCGCGCGAAAATCCGGAAACTTTCCGAAAAATCCGGAAGATTTCCGGATTGTTGAGTGTCTTGTTGATAAAGAAACAACACAGACTCATTTCAGTGCCTATATATACCTTCAAAACATTTATAAAGGACGCAACTAGTCTTCACTCGAGGAAAAAGATGGTGAGACGTGGTCAAATTACCATATTTATCATTCTAGGCATCGTGCTCCTCCTTGCTGTTGTCACGGTCATCTTTATCACGAACAAGAATGTCGTCTTCAGAACAGGCATCGTCGTAGACAGAGAAGCGCAACCAGTCTATGACTACGTCTCAAGTTGCATGTCCACGATTGCCGAAGAAGGCATTCGCTTGCAAGGACTGCAAGGCGGATTCTTGCGCATTCCGTTGGACATAGAGCGCACGCCGAGCAGCTACCTACCAGTTGATAACCGCGGCATTCTGAAAGTTCCTTTGTGGTTTTACGAAGGCGAAAGCATGGTGCCGAGCATCGAGTTGATGGAAGCGGACTTGGCAAAGCACGTGGAAGAGAATCTGCCTGCCTGCCTCGAGAATTTCTCGGCATTCAAGTATCCTGTTGTAGAGAAATCAGCTCCTGATGCGCGCGTCACCATCGGCGAAGGGTCAGTCACGGTGCAATTGGCGTATGATGTAGAAATTCAAAGACCCGAACGCTTCATTGAAGTCAAGGAATTCGTCATCCAGCCGAACGTCAATTTGAAGCGCGCGTATGATATTGCGGTCAAGGTGATGCAGAAGGAAGACGATGAGGCATGGTTCGAGAATCTCACGCTTGATTTGATGACTGGCACGCCTGACATCCCGTTCAATTCGCTTGAATTCGACTGCTCGCCGAGAGTCTGGAAGCTCACCGACGTGAAGCAAGACTTGCAGGAAATAATGCAGGTGAATCTGCCTTCTATCCGCGTCATCAACACACAACACGCGCCTTTCGATGAAAAGACGTCAGCATACGAAAAAGTGCTTGACTACAAGCTCGAGGACTTCTTCCAGGATAGATTCCCGAAGAGCGTGCCTGAAGACCAGTTCGAGTACGCGAGAATGCGCTTTGATGTTGGCATTCCGAAGAGTCCGGTTGCCGCTTCTTTCATTTATCAGCCAGACTGGGGCATGGACTTGAACGCGCAGCCGAACAAAGGAGGCGTGCTTTCGAGCAAGGTCGGCAAGGGCGCGCAAAAATATTTGAGCTATTTGTGCGTAAACACTTATCATTTCATTTACGACGTCATTTATCCTGTCATGTTCCGCGTCACTGACGAAACCGCGTTCCAAAACAGAGGATTTGCGTTCCAGATGGCTTTTCCAGTGATTATCGACGACAACACGGGCGCACGCAGGAGTTTTGGTTATCGTGATTTCCGCGGTTTCGAACAATCATTAGGATTCTGCGACAATCTTGGTGATGATGTGATCGAAGTTCGCGCGTCGGGTTTGGAGCCCGAAATCGGTGTTGTCGAGCAAGGCGACGTAACTGTTCGATATACCTGCGTCAACCAGGAGTGCGTGCTCGGCACGACACAAGCCGATTCTGGTTTCTACCGCTTGCGCGCGCGACTGCCTGACGGCTGCATCAATCCCGAAATCACGGTCGAGAAGGACGGCTATTTGCCGGTCTCGAAGACAGGCGATGTCGACACGCTCGAGTTTGTCATGCCTAAATTGAGAGAAATGAAAGTCAAAGTGATGAAAGTGCCGTATGACGCAGAGAACGAAAGGTATTTGCTGCCTCGCGCGCTTGGAAAGAATGACCAGGTCACTGTGCAGTTGAGCATCGTGAACGGTTCGTACGACCAGTTTGTCACCTTCCCTGCCGCGAACAACACCATCAACGTCATCGAAGGCAACGCGTTGTATGAGCTGAACGCGATTTTGACTCAGTTCGACACGCTTGTGGGCGGATATTCGAATCCTGAATACAGGATT
Organism: uncultured Methanosarcinales archaeon; assembly: GCA_964360075.1. Classification (GTDB taxonomy): domain Archaea; phylum Nanobdellota; class Nanobdellia; order Woesearchaeales; family ARS49; genus DSQK01. The sequence goes on along the minus strand of CAYHVU010000055.1, from coordinate 2,676 downwards.
ATTGGCAGAGAGCTTTCTGCGACGGATACGCTCACGTTTTACGTGATGGAAGTCAGTCCCATCAAGAAAGACCGAGACTACCAGATTAGCGTAGGCTCATTCCTCAACGACGGAGAATACAGGGAAACCTGGAAGCCGAAACTGACATGAGAGACTCAACTTCCCCGGACGTTGCACCCTGGCGCGCGAATAATGATGCGGGCCGCAACGCAAAATCAACTTGGGCACGGAGAAGCCTGGGAATTGCGGCGCTTGGCGTCTTGTTCATCGTCATCGCAAGCACAGTCCTTGCATTATCAATCTCAATTTCGGGCAGTCCAACAAAATCAGTCTCGACTAATGGTGCACGCATCGAGTGGAACACGGACATCGCCGCGACGAGCCGTATCGATTATGGCACGACGCCGGCATTGGGTTCGCACACGGAAGATTTGAATTTTGTCACTTTCCACCGCATTGATTTGAAGGATTTGCAGACCAATGTCAAGTATTATTACACGATGACGAGCATTGCGCAAAGCGGCGACTTTGTCGTAGAGGACAATGACGGCGTGCCGTACACGTTCGTCACGAACGCGGGCGCGGATTCTGGCGCGCCAGTGTTTTCTGAATTCAGGCCGACTAATTTCGGAGATACCACAACTACTTTCTCGTGGAAGACGCACGAGCCCGCCACAACGCTCATCTCGTTCGGCGAAAACGAAATGCAAACTGTGACTGACAGCGCGCTCGTGTCTGAGCACGTCATGGTCATTCCCACCTCTTCAGGCCAGCTTTATACCGTGCTTCCTTCTGGCTGTGACGCTGCCGAGAACTGCGCCAATGGCAGCAAAATCACGGTGCTTGCTGGCGCGCAAGTCGGCCCGCCTTCCTTGACTGCGGAAGTTCCTGCCGTCGTGAGCACGAACAAGATAACCATTCGCGGCACGACGCGGCCGTTTGCCACAATTGAAGTCTTTCTCGACAGCGTGAAACGTCATACGATCACGGCAGCCGGTGACGGCACATTTGTGATTCCGAATCTTCTTTTGACTGCGGAGAACAGCACGGTGAAGCTTTCAGTGACTGACGTCGCAGGCAACAAGGTCGAGCAGAGCTATCCTGTCCGTATCGACAATGTTCCGCCGAAAGTCACGCTCAATCCGATTCCTGATATTGCGTCAGGCACGCCACTGACCGTTTCAGGCACTGCTGATGAGTCTGTTACGATCACGTATGAAGTCAAGAAGTCTTTTGACAGTCAAGAACCAGACCGCGTCACTGGCGTGAAGACGACGAGCGTGAAGTCAAACACGATTGCGCTCGGCTGGGTTGCAAGCGCAAACGACGATGTAGAGAATTACGCAATCTACCGTGATAACGTGCGTATCTCGACGAGCCCAAATGCAGAATATGAAGATTCCGTGAGTTCAGGACAGACCTATTCATACCGCGTTTCTGCGGTCGACAAGAGCTGCAATGAGGGCGCGTTGAGCGAAAGCATCATTGTGAAAGCAAGTTCCGGAGGCAACACGTTCGAAGGCACGCCCTCGGAAGTTGCGCTGCCGTGCCTCTCGGAGAAACAAACGTTGCAGGCCTCAGGGTCATTCTCGTTCAGCCTTGATTTGGAAGACGGCGCGAACCAGTACAAGATTAGCATCGCGGATGCCGCGGGTAATACTGAGAAATTTGAAGGCACAGTGCGCTTGGACAACACGAATCCGCAGTTCATCGAGACAAATCTTGACCGTTTGAGCCCCACTTACATTCCTGAAGTCACGGTTGAAGGAAAAGTTTCAGAATCAGCCACAGTGTTTGTTTACCTGAACAGCGAGGACAAACCTCATGCCTATGATACGACTGATGAAGAAGGAAACTTCAAGATAAAGGTGAAACTGAAGATTGGTTCTACGTCAAGGCAGAACAATGATATCACTGGCGGCGTTGTTCTTGATGCAAGCATTGGCACGTCCATCAACAAGGTTCGTTTGGAAGCTGTAGACTTGGCTGGCTTGAAGGCAGTGCAAGGCCCGGTTGAAATCAAGTACGCACTCTGCGGCGAAGGCGGCGCGTTTGATGTCGATATCGGCGAGATTTCACCTCAAATCCTGACGCCTCGGTTGATTATCGAAGGCGTGCAGCAAGTAGGTTTCCCGGTGAACTTCTCGTATCGCGGCCCGTACAACGCATCCATCAGGCGCGTGTCGTTGAGCCCGGTGGAGCTCAGCCTGGAGTCAGATGAGGATTATGACACTGGCTGGGTGCAGTATCAGTATATCAAATCGCGCAACATCAACGAAGGCTACGTGCAGCTGCAGTTTGGTGCGCAACCGCCTGCTGAAGACCAGTCGACCGCGAAGAAAGAAGATGAAATTTCCGAGCACCGCAAAGGCAAATGTGCCGGGCCCACAGGCTGCGCGAGGTTCCTGTACCAGTTGAACATTGAATACCAGGAAGACCGTCCGAATGTCGCGTCGTCTTTTGCTGACGAGCAGACCACGGGCGCGACGTCTCCGTCGAACCAGCGCCAGAAAGTGTGCATTCCGATTGAAGTCACCATGGACAAGCCCATCAATGCTGGCGACAAGATTCCGAAGAAACTGTACGAGAAGACTTCACAGTATATGGGTGATGCCATCGAAATCATTGACAAGATTTTGAAGCCGTTGACTGTGATTGGCGAATACACGATTTATT
>CAYHVU010000054.1:0-6903 GCA_964360075.1 uncultured Methanosarcinales archaeon | reverse complement strand
TATAAAAGCATAGCTTTATAAACCCTCTTTTCCTTTATTGACGTAGACTGAGTTCTAAGAATTCAGGTTATGCGGGGGCCAAGCCCCTGCTGGTGGGGGAGGGATGCATTGAAAGATGCTTTCTCACTCATAGAAAACGAACGGAAGTGAACAGAATGGATTTTAGAAACGGACCGAAGCAGATGTTTGACGCAACGTGCGACAAGTGCAAGCAGGCATGTCAAGTGCCATTTAACCCGAAACCGGGCAAACCAGTTTTGTGTTTGGCTTGCTTCAAAGCAAAGAAGGCCGCAGAAGCTCAAGGACAACCGATGTAAGTAGCTTACACCGTCTCGAATGTATTTTTCTATTTTTTTATTCTTCTCCAATTATATAGTTGCACCCGTCCATGCCAATCTTGGCGTCATGCATGGTGTTCTGAGGAATGTCCAAGCGCTTGCCGCGCGTCAGCAGAATCTTTTCGTGGTTGAGCGTGACCCACATTGTGCCTTGCAATATGATGTGTACAGTCTTTGTCGCATGCGCGGGATAGAACTTGTGCGGCGGATCCTCTTGGAGTGAGAGCGTCGTGAAGCCTTCCTGCCTCAATTGCGCGAGAAGTTCTTCGGCATTCATATCGTGACGTACCGATACACTACTTTTCTGCCTTCATCATTGCTCACAGTGATGCGAACAAGGTATTCTCCCTGCAAGTCAGGCAATGGCTCATAGAACGGAATGCTGAACTTCGAATGGTCGTCATCAAGGGGTCCTTCGCGCAGACGATAGCCCAGTTCAGGGATTATTAGCGTGATTTTCAGGTCTTCTTCATGATTGCGCTGAATATTAATGCGCGCATCAAGACGACCGTTGTCGTTCTCGACGTGCGCTGACTCGATGTCCGCGAACGCGAGCACGCTTGCAGCGCACAGCACGAACAAGACACCCCACGCCAGCTTTTTCATGTGTTTTCAAGAACATTTCTGATTAAAAACAATTGTGGTGCTGGAGTTGTGTCATCACATATTTAAATGAAGTTTTTCTCATTTTCGTGCGGTGAGTAAATATGCTTGAAGCCAAAGTATGCGTGCAGATTCCTAATGTTGTCGCCAAGTTCAGCTATCCGTTGGTGATGCGTCAGGCAATCACTTACGCCAAACAGAACGTTCCCAACTATGCAGGCATTGATGAGCTTGCGCGTGAAGACTGTGCTATTGTCGCAACCGTACGCATGCGTTCCACCGTGGAAGCCGGCGCGCCAAGCAAGGATTATAAGTTCAGCTAAGTTTCTTCCTGTATGCACATTGTTCCCGGCATTGAATCACTGGATTTGGCGCTCTATCTTACATCTGCAAAGACGCTCGCGCTGTCCGACTTTCACATTGGCTTTGAAGAATCCTTGAACAGGCAAGGAGTCTTGGTGCCGCGGACGCACTACAAGGACGTCATTGATAGACTCGAACACATTTTTGCTGTCTTGAAGAAGGCGAAAAAGAGCGTGCGCACCATCGTCATCACTGGCGACTTGAAACATGATTTTGGTCACATTGGTCGACAGGAGTGGCGCGACGTGATGAGGTTGGTTGACTATCTTTTGCGCAAATGTGAACATTTAATCTTAATCAAGGGCAACCACGACGTGCAGTTAGGACCAATCGCGGACAAGCACGGCATTGAATTAGTGCCGGAATATCGCGTTGGCGACGTGTTGATGATTCATGGCGACGTCGTACCGACAAAATTGCGCGGCATCACGACCATCATCATGGGTCACGAGCATCCGGCGATTACACTGCGGAGCAAGGGACGCTCTGAACGTTACAAATGCTTCCTCAAAGGCACGTACAAGCGTCGCATACTGATCGTGCAACCCTCATTCAACTTGTTGACGGAAGGCACGGATATCTTGCAAGAGCAGTTCTTGAGTCCGCTGCTCAAAGGAAGGTTGTTCGGGATTGGTTGTTTTGAGGCGTTCATTGTTGATGATCGCACTCATGAAGTCTTGCCGTTTGGATCCTTGAAACGCCTCAAATGAGCCGAAGGGTTTAAAAAGCGACTTTTACTGATGAGAGGGTATATTGAGGTGAGGAGTGAGACAAATGGCATACAATCAGCAAGTGTTTCCGCACGAAAACGATCCCGTGGAGTTCGGCCGTTCGTTGTCTCCTGGCGAGCTGGAAGGGCTTTTGCACCAGTTGCGCGCAGACCAGCAATGCGTCATCACCATCAAAGAACCATCAACTGGCGTAAGTGAGCTTCGGCTCGATGGTAGCAAGACATACTTCTGTGTTGTCACGGACCGCTGGATTGGCTTTGCGTTCACGCAAAACGCGTCAAGTGCACGTGATACCGTGCGCAAAGGCGTCGAATCATACCTGAAGAAAATCAACTAAAACTGATGTCCGCACGTTCTGCACACGTGCGTTTTTGCCTTTTCTTGATATTCTGTTGTTAAGCCGAAGACCACTTTTGTCTGGCAGCCGGGACAGTGAGGCTCCAGATTTTCAACATGTTGGAAAAAGTCGTGTGAGATTACCATGTGATGCCCTTTGCTGTGTCTATGCTGTTCTTACATAAAAAGGTTATTATATGCTTTAAAAAGGGCTATAAGTTGTTGAGGAAGATTAGAACCCGCCCAAAGTCTTTTGTTGTCCCTTCTTTTCCAGCTCATCAACAGAAACTCCAAGAACAGCAAATATCTTTTCAACAACGGGAATCACTTGATGCTCGACATAATAGTCACCGTCATACTCTTCCTGTTTTGCTTCGTCCTCCAACTTAACGCGGTCACGTATCTTACCAATGCCTTTCATAACAACATACTTTATCATTTCGCCGGCTTTCGCAGGCGTGCCGCGATTTGCGAGTCTTTGAGCAGCGGCAACGTGCGGTGAAATGTTGCCGTATTCAGAAACATCTTTAGTCAATTGAGTCCAGATGACTACCTTGTCCAACGGAATTTTGTTTGCTTTCAAGTCAGCGACAATCTTTTTGACGTGCGCGGCTGCCTTTTGCGGGTCGCCCTCGCCCAGCACGATGCGCAGCACTTCCTTCTGCACGTCGCGCGCGATAAAGGACGTGTTTCTTCGCACCGTCTCGAAGCCGCGGATTTTCAGCACGCCCTTCTTGTCGATCAAGGCATACTTTTTCTTGGCGCCGGCTTCGGACGCTTTGGTCGAGACAAAGAGCGCGCGAGGATAGAACCCTTCGTAATCAAGCTCCATCAATCCCGGCAGACTCTTGTTGATGTGCTCAACAAAACGCACGGCATCCTCTTTTGTCTTCGTGCCGAGCAGCAGGAAGATTGAGTCTGTGTTGTGGACGAGGATCATGCCCTCGGCATCGACAAAATTGTGGCATCCCTGCACTTCCAAGTCATACACATATTTCTCGTGTGGCGCCCTTTCAACACTCGTGATTTCTGCAAGGCAGAAGTTTTCGTGACTATTATTGCGTGCCGATTGAAGCCGTAGCGTGTTGATCTTCGGTTTATCCTTGCGGTAGGACCATGCGACATGCTTCATTGTTTTGCCAAATGCATTCTTCTCAAACGGGAGGCCTTTCAGAAGGAACTGCAGGCCGACTGCAAGTTCTTTGCTTTTCGTGCTAAAACGAATGAATTTCGTCCTGTAGCGAGACGCTATCCCTTGGGCGCCGTCGCCATCAAGATACCCTTGCACGAACGCTTTCCTGATGCTTTCTTCAGCCGTAAAAATGAAACGCGGGACGCGCTTGAACTCACTCCCTTTGCCTGCGTCGAAGCCCGACGCAAACAACGGCACGAGCGGGATGCGTTGGGCACGATAGTAATACGTGTCTTTGTTGATGCGGGCATCGTGATTCTTGATGATTTGCAAGTCGGCACCGAGTTTCCGGTCGAGAATCTGTTTCACTTTCGTGATGAGCTGTTTGTCCTGCCCCCCGAAAGAAAGGAGCATCTTGCGTCCGGTTTTGGTTTTAACATCGGAAACAGAACCTTCCGCGCAATAGAACCCAATCAACCACGCAAGATCGCGGTCAAGCGTCCAGTGGCGCGGGATTCGACCTCCCTTTGCGTTACGCGTCCCAATCCAGCCAAACGGTGACGTCTTCGAGAATGTTGTTTTGCGTGTTTGGTGTTGTGCGCTGACGTGCGTTGCCAATGAGGCGTATCGTTTCGCGCAATAGGGGCATTTCCCTGGATTCGCAGGAAACAGCGTGTTGTCCGCATACAACCTCAGTTCAGGCCTGTAATCCCCCCAGTCGAGGTCGAGCAGGTCGATGATTCCGCCTTCCTTGTGCCGTACGACAGTCGTTGGCCCTGTGAGCGAGATGAGCGCATCGCCCCGTCGGAGTGATTTTGCTGCGACAAGCTTCAGTCCATCTTGATAGGTATAGACCGAATGCTTGTCGGTGACGACGGTCGTCCCGTATTTCGTGGTGAATTTAAGCAGTTTTGAGCTTTTTGAGAGGCTGTGTCTAATGACTCTGCGGAGCGGCATGAATTTGACGTTTGCATCATTTGTGAATCCGAGCGTCTGCATGCCCGGTTCGAAAGACGTGTACAGTTCCCCGATTTTCCGGAGAGTGATATTGCCTGTCTTGTCTTTAACAAATACGTAACGGTTGTGCGGCAGGCTGTCTGAATACAGCACGGTGTAACCTTCCTTCTTGGCCTGCTCGATGACATCCGTGATGTAGTGCCGTCCGTAGGCAGTCACGCTTTGGCCGCACTCGAATGAATACCAGCGCGCGGGCGCAAACCCGAGATAACCATAGAACGCATTTGCCAGCACTTTCAATGCCTCACTGCGCGCAGACAAGAGCACGTCCTTCTCTTTCTTCAGCATCTCCTTGATGCGTGTGCGGTGCGTGATGATTTCCTCGATGATGAACGACAAGAAACCTTTGCGTTTTTCGCAAAAACGCATCTCGGTGTCAGCAAAAGGTACTTTCTTTGCGTTTGGACAGCACGCACAATTCAGCATCCCAGGCGAGATATTGTGCGACGCGATGATGCTCGGATACAATGAACGATAGTCAAACACCACGATGTCGTCGTACAACCCAGGAGTCGGCTCGTACACGAGCGCGCCCTTGAAACGAGCATTCATTCTTCCCATTTGCTGCTGGTAACCGGGACGATTCAGCGTGACTTCATTCGCGGCAGCTGCCTGTTTGATGATGTACCACTCCACCAATTGCGAAAAACTCATGCGGTTGATGTCCCACAACGGCACTCCGATGAGCTTGACGAACTCGATCATGTTCGGCAAAATCTTTTCGCAGAGATTGTACGTGAGCTTTGTGTCCTGGAGATTGTATGTTGCGTACTCGCCCAATCCTTTATTCTCACCCCATGCGTGCGGCAGGTTATCGAGGTCAACGACTGATTTGCCCTCGCCAAGCAGTTCCTTCGCGACCGCGTCGAGCGTGAAAACATCTGTTTGCATCGACCGCCCGATGATTTTTCGAATGAACTTGAGAATGTCGACGTGCACAATGCCTGTAATCTGCACTGAAGTCTGGGTTCGGCCTTCAACTTTCACTTCACTGCCGTCAAGACTGAAGTCCATCGGAATCTTGTATTTTTTGGCGCGTGTAAGTATGAACGGCAAGTCAAAACCATCTGAGTAGTATCCCGCCAAAACATCTGGTTTGTATTCTTCAACTATTTCCTTGAAGCGTTGCAACATGTCCGCCTCGCTCGGCAGGAATTCAACCGGGTCCGTGGTTTCAAAACGCTTCCAAGTGAGTACTTTTCTGTATGTCTCTCCCCAGAACGCAATCATCAGGATGGGGTCCTTGTCCATCTGGACTTTGCCGCCGGAATTGTACGTTTCGATGTCGAAGGAGAGAATCTTAGGCTTGATTGTATCGTCAGAGACTTGCTTCACGCTCATCGCTTTCAAAACTGGAACGCGCGAACGCTCGGCGTGTTCTTTTCCTGTCGCTTCTATCAATGTCAACGGCTGCAAACCCTTGTCAATCAAGTATCTGCGCACGAACTTGATGTCGTATTCGAAACATTCTTTCACTGCCGGATGCCCCTTGATGGCGTCCTTGAGCACTGGAACGCCTGACGGCAGATTGACGATGACTTTGAGAAGATTTTGTTCTTGTTCGTTTACTTTTTTCGTGACTTCTTCTACGCGGATGACATTGTACTCATTCCCTTTGTCGCTCACTTTCAAAGTTGCAAGCTCGTCCTTGAACGCGAAATTCCGCGGCAACACGTAAAAATACGGCTCGAAAGTCTCGTCGTGCACGCAAACGACCTGGCCTTCCTGCGTTCTGCCATAGAGATGCACGACTGCCTTGTTGTTCTCGATGCGGTATGCGATGTCAGTGAGGAAGAAGCGCAGCGTAATCATAGGTGAATATCGACGAGAAGACTATAAAAGAGTTGCTGGGAAAACGGGCGCGAGATACTTTTGTACCGTGGTTCTCAATGCGCTCGGCGAAAACGGTTTGGTGAGGCATTCCTTGACACCCAGTGCGTGCGCCAAGTCAGGACTTTGATTCTCAGACTCCCACGTGCCGCTTGCCATAATACAATCAAGATCTGGATACTGCAGACGTGCCTTGCCGACGAGCTCAAATCCGTTCATTCCGGGCATCTGGCAGTCGCTGATTAGCAGGTCGGGCTTGGCCGTGTCCAAGAGCGCCAACGCAGCGAGCCCTCCGTCTGCGGTCATGACGTTGTAGTTGTTACCCAAGACGCAGGAGTAGAAACCGCGCAACTGCTCATCATCGTCAACGCAAAGGATGGTTTTCTTCTCGCCCATGATTTTGTTTTCATTCAGGGAATTTATAAATCTTTTGCAGCCGGTGGCTCTGGTGAAAGTCACCTTTCGAGAGCGTGAGTGCCTAGACCTGATAGTCCAGCATGGCTACGTTTCCCTTCGAACGCAGATGCAAAGAGAGGTCGTGGGATTGCAAATC
>CAYHVU010000053.1:0-6913 GCA_964360075.1 uncultured Methanosarcinales archaeon | reverse complement strand
CTAAAAAATGCTCTTAAAAACTCGGAAGTTAAGATAAAAACGTTAAAAAAGAAAGAAAGCCAAATAAATTTTGTAATGTATGGTGATACTTTAGCAATTTATTCATCACAGAAACCATACTTGATAGATATAAAAAATAAGGATGTATCTGATGCATTTAAGGCATATTTTGATATTTTATGGAATATTGATTAAGATAATCAAGAACCGAGAATAAAAAAATTTGGTGGGACAAAAACACCGAAAACCATACAAAGGTTTTCTACGCATAACACGAATTATAGCGGCACGCGTCAAGAAACATATACTCTACCGCAGATTCTTGCAGAAATCGATAAGTTCCATCATGTAACATATACTCTGCCCCAGATTATCGCAGAAACCGATAAATTCCAAATGGAATTCCGTTTACCTCAAGATCTCGCAGCCCTTTTGAAAAAGTGGACTGACTAGTCTTCTATATCCATCCAGTGCATCAATACCAACAAAGCCCTCCCTTCTTGAAGGGTGTTATTTGTAGAGTTTGAGCTGTCCCGTTAACGGCTTCAACGCTTCAGAACTCCCTACCAGCACTGCTGCATGGTATTTGATTGCAGGCTCTTTTGCCTTAGAGAGTGCGGCGACAAGTTCTTCATCAGGACCGGTATCAAACATCTCCTGCGGGTAGTCTACAACGAATATGCCTTTCTCTTTAGCGGTCTTAATGATGTTCTTAATTTCTTCTTCTGTCGCCTTTAATACGATGAACGGATATTTAGAAATACCTATGTGTACGTTACTATCAGCATCAGGTATTTTCTCTTGACCCATTAATGATTGATCAGAATACCTGCCCGCAGAGAACGCCAAATGGCCAAGTGCATTAAATGCCAAGCCTGGAGGGAGTTTATCGCTAACGATGGCCACAATTCTTTTTTCCCGGTAGTCGTATGTCATAATCGAGAAAGATTATAGCCTTTTCTTAAGAGTATCGGAAAACCGTCCCAAAAGCTAGGGGAATTGCACAGATTTGTTGTCTTTTAGAAGTGGTAAAGATAGAAAGATTTATAAATGGTGGCTGTTTAATGATGATCATGAAAACAGTGGAAAAAATCATTGCGGCATTGGGTCTTGCTGCGGTAATCAGCCCTCTTGTAATCAAAACAAATCAAATCATCGATGATGAACAAAAAAGAAACGCATCACGCAGAGCGTTAAGTGCCATGTATGAACCGGTAGGAAATGGTGGTGCACTTTATGAGGCATATCACGATCCGACAGAAAAAAGAGCAAAAATGTATGATCTCATGGATAGGATGCATCTGGCAATAATGGACAGTCATATCGAGAATGCAAGATACGCAAAAATGCAGGAACGTAAACGTTTTTTGCCACATAAAATAATTTTTGACAAAGAAGACTGAAACCTTCACCTTTTTTTCAGGTGTTGTTCTTGCTCGTTCTAAGCTTGTGTATACTGGCTATTTAAATGCTTATTTTTCGCGTTTGTTAGGGAGTCCCGAAATTTACCGGTTTTTGGCACTTTTTGCCGATTCTTTGCAATTTCTAAACCCTCATTTATTTACTCGTTAAGCCATAGGTCTGTAATGCTATTCGGAAATAATTTTCCTGATTGGATATAATCTGGACATGCGTTTATGTGGTTGAGCGTCTTATGCATATCCATGAAAACCCGACGAGGAAACCGGTATACAAAAGTCGCGTATTGTAGTCACAGAAAGCCTACAAAATTCATAAACGTGCAAAACAGTATTGATTCAGCACATGCTCTGCTGATTCAGCAGTCTGTTGTGCCCGAAATTAAATAGTTCACAATCCCATAAATCAGGTACAACAATGGAAAACCAAAATGAGATCGATGAGCCGCCTGAGCAGCACCATAAGGTTGAGCTCGAAAAGCACCTTCCTGAATGGTTTTTTCTGTTACGCAAACTCGTCGCAGAACACCTGAACAAGCAACAACTTCCTGAGGACGCGGGCACCAAATTTGCGCCAGAAGAAGGACGTAATGAGAACAAACCTGTCGAAATATGAACGGAGGAACCATGAAACAACTAACGAATGAAGAAGCACGCTACCATGTGTCGCCTAAACACCTGGAAACCGCAATAGATGGTGTCATTCGCGTGAAAACCAAGAATTTACCTGAACCTGGTGATGTGCAGGGAGAGTATGAACTGCTCTTCATGATTTTGGTGCGGCAAGGAAAGGAGGTTCTCGATGAAAGCAAATGGAGCCTGAACTCGCCCTGGGCAAAACAGCTTCCTGAAGACTGGAAAAAAGCATTCACGCGAGCATTGAAAGACCGGCGTGAGGAACTCGGCGCCTTGCTTGCCGGCAAAAATCCGATGCCTGAAAAATGGCCGAAATAGAAAGGTTCGAGGAAAAAGAAGACTATACCGCGTATTATAGAAACCGCAAGAATGCCCAGATTGCAGAACGAGATAAGCAATTCTATCTCGCGTATTCGCAACTGAATCCGTTGAGTTCGAAAGACCCAGTCATTGCGAACAAAAAAGAACGGGAGCTCTGGAGAAACTTGTTCTTCCAAAAGTTCGGCAAAGAAAAAATAATGAATTGCATTGAACGTTACGTTATCCCTTGCGATGAAGTTGAGCCTGAACTGCAACAAATTCTCACCGATGACTTACTGATAAGCTGCATTGGCAAAAGAATCCGCAAATACAAAAAAGTGCGCGCAACAGAACTCGGAGGAAACAAGTTCAAATGGTATCTGATGAAAGAAAATTGGAAGCGTGAAAGTCCGAATCATTTGATTTGGAAGTTTGAGCTCAAGCGTTTGTTCGGCTGCATGATTGAGCGTAGTGACCGCGATACGCAAGGACGTTTTGATGCGGTCTTGAATATCAACCGAAAAAGTATTTTCATTGAAATTGTGTGCAAACGCCAAAGTATTGATCAAGCATTTCTTAACAAAACAGAAACGAAAATGATGTCCTTCGTTGAAGGCAAACAATTTATGATAGTTCTTGCGCCACAACGCTTGCACCGATATTTCCGAGGCACGGAAGAATACTATTCGAGGCTTTTCTTCTTGGTGAACTCAAGAACAATTCTGCCCGTAATTGAAAATTTGTCCGGTAAGTGTTTGTCGACGTAGAAAGACGCACTTTTTGAAGTACACACCCCAAAATGCGTCGCAAAACACCGTGTTTTACACATTAAACATGTGTATTCAAAAGAGAGTTATCGTCAAGAAACTCATTAATGCACGGCAAGAAAGTGTTGTCGAGGTATGTCGCACACCTATGGTGTGCGCCAATACCTTCCTGTGCGGGGGCTCAAAGGCGCCTTACTTACGGAATAGCTGGTCTGCCAAGCCCATCTCGACTATCTTCCGGACAAGCACCTTCTGGACGTCAGGGTCTTTGACCAAGTCCAGCATGAAGGTGTCCGTGCCCTTGCGTTGCTCATCGAGAACGATGGCGGCGTGGACGTCCAATACCTTGCTGCACTTCTGGCAGAAGAGTGCGTCCTTGTTGTTGATGGTCTGGCAGGAAGGGCATTGCTTGGGCTTGAACTCGCTGTCCGTTTCTCTCTTGACCTTGATGCCGTGCATTTCGAGCAAAGTATCGTTCACGTCCCGTGACAGCAAGTGGGAATATTCTGCAATCATCGTGCTGTCCGGAGTCCAGCCGAAATAAATTTTTGCCTGCGTCTCATTGATTTGCTTGTTCATCAGCAAATGCGTGACGCGCGAGTGCCGGAACAGGTGCGGATAAATTCTTTTCTTTATTCCTGCGCGCTCAACGATGCGTAATAATACGGCGCGTAGCGCGGCATACCGCATGCGTGCGTCTTTGTTCCTATCGCCAAGCATAACCCACAACGGTGATTCGGGATTGTTCTTTGTTGGATGAATGTTCAGCCACGTTGTGAGGTAAGGGTCGCTGATGACGATGCGAGGCGTTCGGTGTCCGGTCTTGCCTTGTAAGTCAACAATGTAGCTGTATTTGTCCCGATGGACGTCCTTGATGCGCAGCCCGCCGATTTCGCCGATGCGTGCGCCAAGCTCGTAAAGCATTGCGACAAGCGCGCGGTCGCGCGGATGTTCCGCAGCATTGATTAACTTCGTGATTTCTTGCTCGGTAATGATGTCGCCGGCTTGGACGCGTGGTCTGTCCTTTTTTCGGGCATTCGTGTTAATCCACGACACAATCGGAGGATATTCGAGTTTTTTCGCATAATCGTCCCCAAAAGCAAGCCACTTGTAAAATTTTTTGAGAATGGAGCGATAACTGATTTTTGTCCACAAAGAATAATCGTCTCGGTTCTCGATCTTCATGACCGCGGTCTTCATGTCGCGCTCATCTACCTTATCGAAATCCTGTTTCAGATAGTCTTTTGCGAGAATTGTGAGCGCAGAGAGGAGCTTTATTCTGCGAGGCTTGCCAAGCGCTTCCTGCACGAAACAAATCCGTTCAAAGTCTCGGATGAGCTTCTTGTTCACGTCGGAAATCTGCGCTTCCTGCACCATTTCCAGCTGCCGTTGATACTTTTTTTCGTAGACGTGAATATCGATTCGTGGCGTCATAGAACTAGTTGAAGATGTTAGATTATTTAAATATTGCGGATTCTGCACTAGTTGTTGAACGCCGCCGGCAGGATTTGAACCTGCAATTCCTTGCGGAGCCAGTTTGCTCTTTTCCAAATTCGAGACTGGTGCACTACCGGGTTATGCGACAGCGGCAAATTGCTGCTCAAGCTTGCGTTGCTTGATAGGATGATTGAACCCCACACGGTTTAAAAAGGTTTGCCTATCCTGTCGACGGCCAATATGAAGAATGTAATTACGATTCCAATTGATTTGTTTGCGTTGATACTCATACCATCGACTTATGATTCCAAGAGAGTTTAATGCGTTCTTGACTTGATTCAATCCCTTCTTATTGACGCTATTAACGACTATAGTCTTCTTGCTGACATATGCCTCACAATCAAAATACGCTCGCAACCATTCAACTAAGCGTTCGGTAACATTACAGAGTGAGGGAATCTCCCATTCCATAGTCTTGAATTTCCCGAGTGCGAGCAATTCCTCACTTGCAACTTTGTGCGTAATTCTGACCCGGAAGTAATTTCCCAAATTATGGATGTGAGGTTTGCGCCCGTAAAGACTTGCGAATGTGTCGACGAAAAGATGTGCTAAGGCAACATGATCCGTATCGAAGCCAAATTCATGGGTAAGGAGATTTTTCTTCTTCACGATACAACCGTCACCTTGCAAAAAACCTATGAGCCGCACCAAAAGCAATCGCCGGTACAACGAATCATCAAGTGATTTGCGTGCTTCTAGAAGACGCTGCCGATCCCATCGAACGCGAAGTCTTTGTCGTTGGGCTTCTGAAGAACGCATGAAAAATGAGAAGAGAAGGCAAATATAAACTCCACGGATGTCCATGTCCAGTGCTAAAATTCAGACAACGATCGGTTTGTCTGAACGTCTTTGGCCTTTTTCATCAAAGGCACGTTCTTGACTATGTTCGCGATGACGGCATCCTTGATATCGTCAAACTGCGTCAGTCGCTGATTCTTTTTTGATTCGTTGAAGGATATCATTGAAACGCTCCCCGCGGGATTCCGCCGGTGCGGCGCCACAGCATCCGCAGATGCTGTGAGCGTGTTCAAATCCCGCGTCGATTTCGTGCGCGAGATACACTTAATTTGATGCTCCCGGCGGGATTTGAACCCGCGTCGCAACCGCGAGAGGGTCGCATCCTTGACCGGGCTAGACTACAGGAGCAATGAGAACGCCGGAGGGTTCTCATGCTCACGAGAATGCCGCTCTTTAAGAGCTTTCTGGCATTCTCGTTGAGCAAGGTATGGAGAAATGCACGAGAGAGTGTTTAAAAAGGTTGCTGTGAAGAATGGACGCGCCGGGCAGGCGCCGAATTGACGTTCGGCGAGCCCGTCGGTCCTGATGGACACGCCGGGAATCGAACCCGGAGCCTCGACATTGCGAATGTCGCGTCATACCGTTAGACCACGTGCCCGTAGTGCTCTTTTCAAAATAAGGGTATTTAAACGTTCCCACTGGACATCTGCGCGTAGACTATTTAAGGGATCAAAGACGCTTTCCGTGATGCCTCGCCTTCTCGATCCGACCATCAAAAACGAGTTACTTTTGCAGCTGAAACAAGGACACTCCATCAATCACATCGTTAAGGCACTCGGCATTGGTAAATCTACAATCTATCATCATTACAGGAAACTCAACGGGAAGAAATACATTGCACCTCAATTCATCCCGCAAGCTTCAGAAACGGAAGGCGAAATCTGCGGCATCTTCGCAGGTGACGGAAGCCAATACTTCGAACCAAAGAATTATGGTTATGAAGTGAACGTGCATTTCGGCGGACACAAACGAGCATATGCTGACTATGTCGACGAACTGTATCGTCTATTCTTCAACAAGAAATTTATTTTAAGCGAGCAGAAATCAGGAACGCTGAGGCTCAAGACAAAGAGCAAGCCGATTTTCCATTATTTCAAAAATTATCTTGAATATATTTCCTCTCACAAACATGACACCGTCCGGCTAAAAGAAAGACCATTAACCGAAGCGTTCAAGAAAGGATTTCTTCGAGGACTTATTGATACGGATGGTTCAGTTCTGCGAGATAAACACGGACGCCGGCGCGTTCAATATCACACAACTTCGGAGACTCTTGCCACCCAAATACATCACATGCTGACTGCGTTTAATGTCGAGTCTACCATCCAACACTATCGCCACGCGCTCGGATTTAAGCTTCTTTATCGCGTTAATATTCGTTCTCGGAGCATCGACACCTTTTTAAAGACCATAAAGCCATTTAAAGGCAGGGGCTGGTAGTTAAACCCGGTATAACGCGCCCATGGCATGGGTGAGGCTCGGGGTTCAAATCCCCGC
>CAYHVU010000052.1:0-6917 GCA_964360075.1 uncultured Methanosarcinales archaeon | reverse complement strand
AAGATATTGATTTGTCAATGTTTTATCATCCGAAGACAGAACTAGAACTAAGATCGTTACGTGCATATCTGGAAGAATGCAGACTACGTGGCAAAGAAGACAATGTTGACCGCTGGATCAGGATGGTTGCGACAAGCCGCTTGACAGGACATTCAAAGTGCTACTTTTCAGTTTACACTTTACCCCCGAACCAAGCAGTGACTGCTGAACAACAGAAGAAAATAAACGAAAAGCTCCACCAAACTCCCGAATATCGAGATACAAAGAGTATCATTCTTAGGAAAACGATGAGTTTGATTAAGAAAATTTCTGATGATGAGATTTCAGATCTGAGAAGTGCGGCAAAAACCGCGCGATTCTTGAACGCAGATGCACGAAAAACTTCTGAGATTCCGAGCAATTCGGTTCAGCTCACTGTTACCTCCCCGCCGTTCTTGGATATAGTTCAGTACTCAAATGACAACTGGTTGAGATGCTGGTTTAATCGTCTTGACGATAAGACAATCGCTAAGAAGATAACTATGTCAAGAAATGTTAACGACTGGTCCAACGTTATGCAAAACGTGTTTGCTGAGTTGTATCGCATAACTCGTATAGGCGGCTGGGTAGCATTTGAAGTTGGGGAAGTAAGGAATGGTACCGTTAAACTCGATGAAATTGTAGTTCCTTTGGGTACACGCGCAGGGTTTAGGTGTGCAGGAATAATCATAAATGCACAGACATTCACCAAGACCAGCAATATTTGGGGAGTTTCAAACAATCGCGCAGGAACAAATACTAATCGCATAGTGCTTTTTGGAAAGGGATGATTTGAATGTCTGAAAAATCTACTGAACCGAGTGGCCTTTTCCATTGGAACTTGGACAAACTTGCCGATGCATTAAAGATAAGCAAGAATGATGTAAAAGAGTATTTTACCGACGGTCGCAGGATTTCATTCATTCTGGAACGTAGATTGGCTCGAGAGGTAATGACTGGGTCAATCGCCACGAGCGAGGGAGCAGGCTACGATTTAATTGATTCACATAAACATAAATGGGAAGTCCGCAGCATTTCCAAGGATGGCGTATATTTTTCTCCTAGCTACATGGTTGGGTCGGGAAGATCTTTTGATAAAACAGGTTTTCTTGATAAGCTGTCGAAAATTGCGGGCTTCATCCTATCCGATATAGTGTCCTTTCCGGATGTTCCATTTTGGATTGTTTCTACAAGCGAAGTCAGAGCTTGGTGGGATTCAGGCACACTAGGAAAGAATGCAGCGATTTCTCGGGAAAAAGTATTGGCATTGCTGAGCGGGCAACAGAAATAAAGCGACTATTGTTAATTTTTGATAGCAGTCGCCGGTTCAAATCCGATTTGCAGGGAAGAATTTATTAATTTCACTCACCAACCTTGAAGGAACAAGACAGAAAAGCCGTATTCCGTCAAGTTCCTGACCAAAACCAGCAACTTTTCAAAAAATGAGATGCGAAACAAAAATGTCAAAAGTGCATTCTTCTACGTGTTTGAGGGCTAAAAACCTCGAACCGGGGTTAGCGGTTCGAAGGTGTAAAAATCCCCTCTCCCGGATTTGAACCGGGAACCTCGTGGGTTCTGCTGTCTCACTGTCATCCTTGGTCCTGTGACCTTAGTCTGTGAGTGACTCGTCGTCTACAGCCACGCGCTCTGCCGTTGAGCTAAGAGGGGTACAGAATGATGCTGCAGTGTGCTTTTTAAAGCTTTTCTAGGAACTGCGCAGGCGTCAAGATAAGAGTCTCTTGGAAACGGCCGAGCTTCAACAAATGGTTATCTCCCGTAATTATGAACTCCGCATGGCATTCCGCAGCAATGTCCAATATGCGATTATCCGCAAGGTCTTCCTGAATGATGCAATGCTCTTTCTTCGGACGCACAAGAACAGTATGCGCGCAAACAAAAGCCCGTATGCGCTCCTGTTGTGCTTTAGAAAACGAGAATTTAGGATACGCAAGAACACGTGTCAGCTCGTCCAATTGATGTTGAGAAATAAACCACTCATCGCGTTCAAGCACCCGTGCAAGTCTTCAGGATGCCTCCGAAACCAAGCGCCGAAATTAGAACGTTCGTATCGATTACTACTTTCGCGCCCATCTTACCGCCTCATTGATGATTCGAGGCGTCACGCGATTGCGTTTAAACTGTCGCTGGACTTCACGAGCGAGCTTGTTGAGCTCTTCCACAGCAGGCAGGGAAACTCTTGTGAAGAGCACTCCTTCCTTCATCTGCACTGGCACAAAACGGTCTCCTGGCTTGAACCGTTCATGCTGCCGTATGCCTTCCGGCACGACGAGTTGTCCTTTTGTACTCATTTTCACGATGTCCACGTTCAACAGTTAAACTGTTAAACTATATAAGCTTTGCGCGTAACGCGAAGAAAAGAATGGGAACTGCGTTGATATGCGTTGCGGACAGAAATCCGGAAAGTTTCCGGCACCACCGGAAGATTTCCTGAAATTGCAACGTAACGTTTATAAAGAAACCCGAGGGAATTCACGATACTGCTCTGGTAGTCTAGCGGTCAGGATGGGACCCTGTCGCGGTCCCGACCCGGGTTCGAATCCCGGCCAGGGCGTTTAACCTTAGTTAAAACGTCTGGCTTGTAGGCACGAATGGCTTACAAGCTTTTTAAGCTTCTTTCTGTACTCTATTACTGGAAAACACCATGAATGATATCCATGACTACGCGTTGCGTTTGAAGCGGGAATTGAGCTCTTTAGAGCGCTCGAATACGAGTTTGGCGAACAAGCTCCTTATTCGACGCTTTTATGCCGATTGCTTGGTTTTAGGGCTAAGCAAGCCTCGTTTGGTGAAGTTGATGGAGGTTAGTCGAAGTCTTGCGGTGATGCTTAAAAAGGACTTTGCGGTAGCGGGTATTGATGATTTGAAGGAGTTGGTTGCCGAGATCGAAGGTAGGGAGTGGAGTGTTTGGACGAAAGTGTCCTACCGCACGATTTTGAAGAAGTTCTACAAATGGCTGCGGGGCAATAACGAGGAATATCCTTCTGAGGTTAAGTGGATCAAGACGACCGTGAAAAAGAAGGATATTCCGGTGTTGTCGCAGCAGGACTTGATTACGGATGCTGAGGAGGTTGTCCGATAATTCTATTCTTGAGAACAATAGTCTTTTTATAGTTGTGCACCCTAACTATCGTGTATGAGCTACATCGAGATTAAAATCATCAAGGGACAGAAGTACCGCTATGAACGGATGAGTTATCGTGTGGGCGATATAGTCAAACATACGAGCAAATATTTGGGTCCTGTGGACCCAAAGAACAAGACCAAGAGAGGTGAACAATAATGGTGTACATACAATCCCATAAAGACCAGAACTGGTTGTTGCAGCTGAATTTTATACCAATGTCTTTCGAGCTCTTGGCTTGATGGCAGGACGTGTAGTCCTTTTGTAGACCGCAGCCCGTGAGGGCATGTAGGTTCTGTGTATACTCCGGGACGGTAATTTGAGACAAAGCTAAACCTTTATTGTTTGCTAAAATTTTTTGCGCTGCGTACCCCGAGCGCGGGCCCACCGTAGCTGAGGTAGTCATTAGCGTTCAAATTGAACGTATCATCGTAGTCGACGCCAAGGACAACAGCCCGCGCAGAATCTTTTTCGGGCGTTTGGTTGAATCGGTAAGCCCGTACATCTTTGCCCGTTACCCATTTGAATATGGTGTTGATTTCATCAACCGTGTTTTCGGTTTCCAAGATTTTTTGGGCGTACTCTTCAGCGTTCGTTCCTTTGTTCGTGATGTTGCCATCAGGTCCGATAAGTGCCGCATTGATTTCGTGTGACGTCGCTAGACCGTAATCGTGAATTATTTTGTCAAGACCGTTCGCTTTCCACTCGACGCGTGAAAGCGTATTAATCCATGGCTTGTTCGGACCGATAATGCCACATAATGATGCACGTGCCTGCTCAACGAGCTCTTTTTTTGAACCATCTTTGTTGTCATACAATGTCTTGCAGAGTGCGTACGCGAGCGGTGCAGAACACGCGCGATACTCGTCGGGCTTTGCGTTTTTTGCGTGTTCAGCATGCTGATCTTGAGTGCGTGACGGCAATGGATTCTGGCACAAATCATACGTGCAAGTCAGTCCATCAAGCTGTACGCCACTTATTTTGTAACCGTCAGTCAATGTTTCAATACCAAAATCTGCGGGATTTGTCGAAGATGCAGGAGGTGTTGCTGGCGCAGCTTGCTTTTTTGTTCCTTGCCTTTTTGCAGCAAGAGCTTTGCGCAGTTCATCCAGGCGTTTCTGTTCTTCAGCAGCCTTCAGTCGTGCCTGTTCCTCTTCCCAAACAAGCTTCGGACTCCGCGCAAAAAAGTTATCAAGAGTCATTGGTTGCCTCCGAGGTGTGCCGTTATGTTTTGCGCGTGCTGTGAGTATGCTTGCTTGGTCAGGTCGATTGCGATCCGTTCGAGCTCTTCGCCGGTACGGACGTGATACACGGGAAGTCCTGCTTGTTCGAGCGTTTGTGTCGCTGTGCTTGCGGGACCGATTTGGAGATGGAAGTAATGGTGTTGCTTTGCGAGCTGGGTGAACCGGTCTTTTACTGTTTCCCAGTTTTGGATGTCGCCGTCGCTTATGGTGAAAAATATGCTTTTTGGTCCAGCGAAGACACGTTCAACAGCAGCAAGGTCGAGTGCGGTGTCGCCGAATGAGGGATTGAGCAGGACCTTCTTTGCTTCAGACAATCCTTCGCCGATGCGGGTGGTGTTTGAAAACACGCCTGCCGTCACGTGGACATTCGGCAGGATTCCTGTCCGCGCGAGGTGTTCCGTGATGCCGTACCATGCGCGTACTGCGTAATGGTACTTGCTTTGGTCGCCCCAGGGGACGAATGCGTGGTTTCCGGAACGGTCGCGTCGGGGAATCCCTTCTTCCATGCTTGAGCTGCAGTCCACCAAGCCGAACTTGACGCTCGGGAAGCCTTTCTTTGAAAGCTTGACGTGCAATGGTAGTTCGTAATGGTGTTGGGCAACGCCAAAATTCACGTGCCCGCCGAATGGGCTTTCGCCCGTGATGACTGGCTTGTGCCAGTTGATGTCTTCCAGCGCGTGCTCTTCGGGACTGAACGGTTCGTGCTGGTACGGCACGACGGGGAATCGTGATTGTCGCGTGATGGCTTCCACTTTGAGAGGGATTTGTTTTGCTAAAGTCGTGTATACATGGTCGAGCGCTTCTTCCTGCGTCATGTAGTTAGGTCGTTTTTTTCCTGCTTCGTAGCGGCGCACCGCGAACTTTTGCCTGTTGGTTGGGTCGCGCATGGCGTCACGCATTGCTTTGCCGTGACCGCACATCGGGAATGTTGTTGGCGGCTGGATGAGGTCGGAGAGCTCTTCCGCAATGACCGTCGCCACTTTTTTCCAGTTTTCGCGATTTTCGAGGAATGCTCGTGACTGGTTGCGCTGCAAGCTCAATCGTTGCACGATGTTTTTGGTTGCAGTGATGACTTCTGTGTCGTTTTTGTAATGGTGGCGCAATAATTTTTTGTCGTGCGGGTCGCCCCAGCAGTATGTTTGTACGCGCATGAATGCTTCGAATGCTTTGTCCCATCCTTTTTCGCGGGCGTTGTCATCGTAGAACAGGACAAGCCCTGCGTGAGATTGATGTTTTTTGGTGAGCGTGTTGTCGATCAGGTCTTCTGCGAGGTTGGCGACGGCGTCCGTCGCTCCTTCCTTCCCGTGCGCTTTAAGAACGTCAAAAATAGGGTTATAAAAGTGCTGTTCGTGTGCGTCAACGTTGCCGGGGCATGATTTTCCGTCTTTCAAGTGCACGTGACCGCATTCGTGGCCGGCAGCGTCGGCTACACAAGTTTCTAATGCATCGCTGACGCTTTTCGCGTTTCGGTATGCTTGCGTTTTTTTGTTTGGAACAAAGTCTGGATTGAACCGTACCGTCATTTCTTGCGTTTGCAGATCTGTGAACGCTTCCAAGCATGACACGGCATTGGTCTTAGAGATTTTCACCGCTCCAGGAAAACCGTGTTCTCCTGCACGCTTTACTGCGCCGTCGGACACGCTACTGACCTCCGTTTCCGGTGGAATTTTTTTGCGCTGAACGTACTCCGAGCGCGGGCCAACCGTAGTCGAGGCTGCCAAAGGCGCTCAAATAGAACGCATCATCGTTGCTCTTAACGCCAAGGACAACAGCCCGCGCATCGATATTTTGGTCAGGTGAACTTGTTCTGCGCCAAGCATATGCGTCTTTGCCGGTAATCCACTTGTATACTGCAGTGACATGCGTGGCGTCTTTGTCTCCAACAACCGCCTCGCAGTATGTGCTCGCATCAGGAATTTTTGAAAGGTAATCCTGTGAACCCACGAGCGCAACGGGAGCGACGGCGGGTTTCGCGCTGCCGTAATCGTGAATGACTTCATCAAGAGTCGTTTGTATTTTTCTTTTTATCGCGTTTTTTACGCGCTGTCCGATTGACTGCGCGGACTGCGGAGAGTAATTTGCTCGTGAGAGCGTCATTAGCCAATGCGCGCTGAATTGCGCGGCAAGAAATTGTCTCGCTTGCTCGATAACATCATGATATTGTGCATTATCTCGATTGTCATACAGTGCCGCGCACACGGAATGATACGTTGGCGCGTCCGCAGGCACAAAATCATTCTGTCCTGCGTTTTTTTTGAACAGTACCCAATCATCCTGTTTCTTCGATTCGCCGTTCAGTAAGAGTTCATTCTTCAAATCAATCGTGCGAACACCATCACGCAACAGAACACCATTGAGACGATAACAGTCAGGCAGCACCTCAATGCTAAATCCCGCACCAACCATCGGCGCCGGAGGAACATGAGGTGGAGGTGTCACTTTCTCGTCAGTTTTTTTGCCTTGCCTTTTTGCAGCAAGAGCTTTGCGCAGTTCATCCAGGCGTTTCTGTTCTT